>NZ_JATR01000020.1:0-60096 GCF_000526075.1 Streptococcus sp. SR1 | reverse complement strand
GGACCTTGAGCTTTTCAACTCTTTCTATTATACCTACTTTTCCTACTTTGTCAAGATCTTTTTTCCTCTTTACCGAAATTCTGAAAATATAAGGGAAAGTTCTCTCAGGAGAGCTTTACGTCCTCTAAAGACTTCTCCTCCCATGAGACGGTCTATTAACTCTTGTTTTTCCATACTCTGCTTTGATTTGTAATTCTTTAGAAGTTCGTGAAAGAGATAATAATCGTCTAGCCTGAGTCCTTTTTCTCCTAGGCGATGACTAATCTCACTCACCTCTTCATAGGGTTCTTTGTCAAAACGTCGCTTGTGGCTTTCCTGTTTACGGATGTAATCTAGAATACGATTTCTAAATTTTGTTTTAAAGCAAACATATAGTTGATGGCGCTCGCCCTCTAGTAACTCTGGGTTGCGACTCACCAGCTCATACAGACATAACATGCCTTCCTGGTCCCAGTCCTCTTTCTCCCACAGATGCAAATGATAATCTTTGCGGCACTTATGGACGATGCCCTTCGTTTCTTCGTATAGTTCCTTCAGATTCATAGACCTCTCCTTTCTGCATTTAGTTTAGCAAAATGCACGAACCCATGGGTCTATTTCCTCTATTCTATACTTCTTCCTCTCTCAACGGCACATAAAAAGAGAGGCAAGGCCTCTCTGGGGTTATAATTCTGCAATTTGGTTTAGGTTTACTTCTGCAATAGTATCATTACCAAACATAGAGATAATCATCTTCACTTTATTGTTATCAATTTCGGTAATTTTACCTGTGTAGTCTGCAAAAGCGCCATCAATGATGCGGACTGTCTGGCCAACTTCAACATCAATATCGAACTCTTGAACAGTTTGTCCCATTGAAACCAAGATATCACGGATTTCTTGTTCCAATAGTGGAGTTGGTTTTGATCTGTTCCCGTGTGAGCCGACGAATCCTGTTACGTTCGGTGTGTTTCGAACGACGAACCATGCTTCATCTGTCATGACCATTTCTACAAGGACATAACCTGGAAAGCGATTCTCTTCAACTTCCTTTTTCTTTCCATTTTTCTCAACTTGCACGGTTTGTGTTGGAATCTCAACGCGTAGAATATTATCCAACATGTTATACGTTTGCGCACGTTGCAATAGATTTTCTTTTACCTTATTTTCATAGCCAGAATAAGTTTGTAGAACAAACCATCCTTTGTCAAAACTATCCATGATATTTCCTTTCATAATAGAAGAAATTAGCAGAAGCTCTCTGCCTTTCTTCTAAAAAATGTTAATAAATCGAATCAAACCTGAAACAATCAACTGGTCAAAAATGTAAATGATGACCACAAAGAAGGCTGTGTATTCCATAATAGAGCGAAAATCTCTCCAGCTTTCCTTGCGAGTTGGCCACGTTGTTTCTTTAAGAAGTTTAAAAATATCCTTAATAAAACCCATCGTTCTCTCCTATCTCGTTTCTCTATGTGTCGTATATTTCCCACAATGTTTACAAAATTTATTTACTTCTAGTCGTGTTGGCTTGGGGTTCCCACTAATTTTGATTGAATAATTTCTTGAACCACAAACTGCACAAGCTAGGCTTGCTTTTTTTAGTGCCATAACGCCTCCATCTTATCTATTATAACAAGAAACCTAGGCTTTGACAAGCCTCTTAACGAAATAGATTAAGGATTGAGTCCCATATTGTCTGGGCTTTTTCTTTTATTTTAGCTTCTGAAATCGCACGTCCTGCTTCATCTACAAGATTTTGTGCACGACTACGAATATCTCCTATCGGATCCTCAGACTGGTTTGTCTCATTTTCAACAACCTGCTTTTTCGTATTTTCTGGTTCAATACCATTTTGTTTATAAGCATTCTCAACTGTAAAGGTGCTACCTGGAGTGTATGGCAAAATGGTATTAGCCATACTTCTAAAGACATGGGCTGCTCCATTTGAGGTCGAACCTGCTAGATAATGGTTCTCATCCGTCGTCGGGAAGCCGAGCCAGTGGGTGATTACCACATCTGGAGTATAACCAATCACCCACTGGTCACTAGTATATACTGAATTAAAAGCAGCCTCAGTAGTACCTGTCTTTCCAGCCATAACATAATCTGTTGGCGATGAACTAATTCCTGTACCATTGGTAAATGTCCCTAGCATCATGCTGGTCATTTTATCGGCTACTGACTTATCAATCACTCGTTTTTGAGAATTTTTATGACTCTTGATGACCTGACCACTGGCATTTTCAATACGAGTGATAAAATGCGCTTCAGGCATCAGACCTTCATTAGCAAAGGTTGCATAGGCTTGTGCCATCTGGAGGGGATTCGTCTCTACACCTCCACCGAGAGCGACTCCAAGAACTCGATCAACATTTTCCATATTCAGGCCAAATCTCTCCCCAGCGTCAAAAGCTTTGTCAATACCTAATGCATTTACAGTCGCAACTGCCGGTAAATTGAGTGATTCAGCCAAAGCCTGATACATAGGTACTTCAGGAGAAGTCTTAATCCCTGCATAGTTGTCCACTTGATAACTATCGTACTGCATCGTATGATTATCCAGTTGCTTGTTTAAGGCCCATCCTGCTTCTACTGCAGGCGTATAAACCACTAAAGGTTTAATGGTTGAGCCTGGGCTACGCTTAGACTGAGTGGCATAGTTGAAATTGCGGAAGCCTGGTTTGTCATCGCCAGCTACGCTACCAACAACGCTACGCACCCCACCTGTTTTAGGCTCTAAAGCAACACTACCTGATTCAGCATGTGTTCCGTCTTCTGCCTTTGGAAATAGTGAGGTATTTTCGTAAACAACCTGCATGTTGGCTTGGTAGTTTTGGTCAAGTTCTGTGTAGATTCGATAGCCGTTGTTGACAATTTCTTCTTCTGTTAAATTGTACTTGGAAACGGCTTCGTTGACAACTGCATCAAAATAGGACGGGTAACGATAATCCGAAATCTTCCCTTCATACTTATCTTGCAGTTGAGAAGCCATATCTGCTCCAGCTGCTTCGGTCTCTTGATTTTTATCAATATAACCCGCTGCAACCATATTTTGCAAAACAGTATCCCTACGGTTGGTTGAAGTTTCAACAGAATTTAATGGATTATACAATTCTGGCCCCTTGAGCATCCCTGCTAGAGTGGCCGCCTGATCAAGCGTTAGTTGTGAAGCCGATACACCGAAATATTTCTTACTCGCATCTTCAACACCCCATACCCCATTCCCGAAGTAGGCGTTATTGAGGTACATAGTAAGGATTTGCTCCTTACTGTATTTCTTTGTCAACTCTAAGGCAAGGAAAAACTCCTTAGCCTTCCGTTCAACGGTTTGATCCTGAGACAGATAGGCATTTTTTGCCAACTGTTGAGTGATGGTGGACCCCCCTCCATAACGACCTGCTGTAAGGATGGCTAGAAAGAAACGACCGTAGTTTATCCCATCATTTTTATAAAAGGAACGGTCCTCTGTCGCGACGACAGCATTTTGTAAGTCTTTACTGATGTCTGTCAGTTCAACATAGGTTCCCTTTTGACCGGACAGGGCCCCCGCCTCTTTTTCTTCGCGGTCAAAAATCAGAGTTCGCGTTTTCAAGGCATTTTGCAAATCATTGACATTGGTAGACTTGGCTATCGCAAATAAGTAGGTTCCCACAAGCAAGCCAGCGCTTAACCCTAAAATGATGACGATCTTTGTCAGATGATAACGACGCCAAAATTTCCGAATTGGCCCTACTTGTGACATTTTTTTTCTATCGCTCCGAGAACGACGCATGCTAGTAGAATCAGACTCCGCCGATTCATTCGTTTCTTTTTTAAAGAGAGAAAGAAACTTCTCAAATAATTTATCTAATTTCATGCGTTTATTTTATCATCTTCACCATGGGAACTCAAGAATTTAGCTACTCCCTATCCAAATAGGGCTTTTTTTGTTACAATATCTGTATGCAATTCACATTTACATTACCCGAATCCCTGCCTCAAATGACGGTCAAACAATTTCTAGAGGAACAACTCCTCATCCCTAGAAAAATCCGTCATTTTTTGAGAACCAAGAAGAACATCTTAATTAACCACGAAGAAGTTCACTGGAACGAGATAGTCAAAGCAGGGGATATTTGCCAATTGACTTTTGACGAGGAAGATTATCCCCCCAAAGAAATCCTTTGGGGAAATCCAGACCTCGTTCAAGAAGTTTATCAAGACCAACATCTTATTGTCGTCAACAAACCTGAGGGTATGAAAACTCACGGTAACCAACCAAACGAAATCGCCCTTCTCAACCATGTCTCTGCCTACGTTGGGCAAACTTGCTATGTCGTTCATCGTCTAGATATGGAAACCAGTGGGCTAGTGCTTTTTGCTAAGAACCCTTTTATCCTGCCCATCCTCAATCGCTTGTTGGAGAAAAAAGAAATCGCTCGTGAGTACTGGGCACTCGTAGAAGGACGAGTAGAGAGTAAGGAACTTGTCTTTCAAGATAAAATCGGCCGTGATCGACATGATCGCAGAAAACGAGTAGTAGATCCCAAAAATGGGCAATATGCTGAAACGCATATCAGTCGATTAAAGCAATTCCCAAACAAAACAGCTCTTGTTCGTTGCAAGCTAAAGACCGGTCGAACGCATCAGATTCGTGTTCACCTCTCTCATCACAAGCATCCTATCTTGGGCGACCCTCTCTATAATAGTAAATCAAAAGCAAGCCGGCTTATGCTTCACGCCTTTCGCCTTTCTTTTACCCATCCACTCACCTTAGAAAAATTGAGTTTCACTGTTCTATCGGATACTTTTGAAAAAGAATTAAAAAAGAATGGATGACATTATCATCTATTCTTTTATCTATACAAAAAAGCAAGGCCAGAAAGCCTTGCTTTTTTATCGACTCAAGAATTATTTAGCGATTTTTGCAAAGTATTCAAGAGTACGAACAAGTTGTGAAGTGTAAGACATTTCGTTGTCATACCATGAAACAACTTTAACCAATTGTTTACCGTCAACGTCAAGAACTTTAGTTTGAGTTGCGTCAAACAATGAACCGAATGACATACCTACGATATCAGAAGATACGATTGGATCTTCAGTGTAACCATATGATTCGTTAGAAGCTGCTTTCATAGCTGCGTTTACTTCATCAACAGTAACGTTCTTATCAAGAACTGCTACCAATTCAGTTACAGAACCTGTTGGAACAGGAACACGTTGAGCAGCTCCGTCCAATTTACCGTTCAATTCAGGGATAACCAAACCGATTGCTTTAGCAGCACCAGTTGAGTTAGGAACGATGTTAGCTGCAGCAGCACGAGCACGGCGAAGGTCACCTTTACGGTGTGGTCCATCAAGAACCATTTGGTCACCAGTGTAACCGTGGATAGTAGTCATCAAACCTTCAACGATACCGAAGTTGTCATGAAGAGCTTTAGCCATTGGAGCCAAACAGTTTGTAGTACATGAAGCACCTGAGATAACTGTTTCAGTACCATCAAGAATATCATGGTTAGTGTTAAATACAACTGTTTTAACATCTGATCCACCAGGAGCAGTGATAACAACTTTCTTAGCACCACCAGCGTGCAAGTGTTTTTCAGCAGCTGCTTTAGTAGCAAAGAAACCAGTTGCTTCAAGAACGATTTCTACACCGTCGTTAGCCCAGTCGATTTGTTCTGGATCACGTTCAGCAGAAACTTTAACGAATTTACCGTTAACTTCAAATCCGCCTTCTTTAACTTCTACAGTACCGTCGAAACGACCTTGAGTTGTATCGTATTTCAACAAGTGTGCAAGCATCACTGGATCTGTAAGGTCGTTGATGCGAGTAACTTCAACACCTTCTACGTTTTGGATACGGCGGAAAGCAAGACGACCGATACGTCCGAAACCGTTAATACCAACTTTAACTACCATTAGTGATTTCCTCCTTATGAAAATCATGAAAATTTTATTGTGAAAAGAGTAACTTGAATCACTACAAATCACCTTTCAACACACCTATTATATAACTATTTGAGTTTAATTGCAAGTATGGGCGTCGATTTTCTCTGTCAGTTTCTTTTTGATAAACTTCTTTCCCTACTCATAGCGTAAGGATTCCACTGGATCCATTTTACTAATCTTACGTGCTGGGAAGTAGGCTGAAATATAGCCAAGAAACAAAGCAAAAATAAGAGTTCCTGAAACGGAGAGAAGATTTAATTCAAAAACTTTAGAGATAGACGGATAGAAATGGTGGACAATAATATTCGCTAGGCTTCCTAGTCCTTGTGCAATGATAAAGGCTATTAGCAAGGCGATCCCTACAATCCAAAGAGCTTCGTAGATAAAGATTCCTTTCACATCTCTATTTTGATAGCCAACCGCCTTCATGACACCAATTTCCTTAGAACGTTGCATGATATTGATGTAAATAATGATCCCTATCATAACTGCTGCCACCACAATCGCTTGTGAAGAAAGCACAATCAGTAATCCCTGAATGACACGAATAAAGGTAATCACAATATCAAGAACGGCCTGTTGAGAAAGAACTGTATACTTCTTATTTTTCTGCAATTCTTCTATTACTGTTTTCGTACGAGAAGGATCTTTAAGTTCCAGAATAAAATAGGATACAGCCTTTGTAAATTCAGCTTCTTTTAAAATAGTTTCCATCTGGTTGGAAGCCATGAAACTATTGCTATCCTCTGCATCATCTTCGTCATTGATGACACGCACAATATGAGTTTGAAAACCTGCCAACTTGCTACCTTCAGCAGCATTTTCTACAATGGTTGCTGAAACTGGCTTGCCAATAACATCACTAGCTGTCAGATTTTCCCCTGTTTGTTCATTCCAATTTTTGAGCAAACTCATCGGAATCGTCAATCCCTGCTCGTTAACATCCGTATAAAGAGTGCCTGCTAACACTTTTTCTTTTTCATTGCTACTAACAGAAATACTTGTATCTTCATACAAACTCACGACTTGAGCATAAGAAGGCATAGATTGGCTAAATTCTACTTCGTGTCCGTCTATGCTAATCTTTGACATGGTCATGCCAAAAGGACTTTCTAGATATTTAATATTTTCTTTCCCAATCGTATCCACGATATAGTTCTTATCATCTTGGTTCAAAAAACCTCTGCCAGCAACACTAGAATTCAGCGCAATCTGAACTTGGGAAGGGAGCTTCCCCCCGTTGGTATTCTCATCAATCATCGAAATCAAGGCATTTCCTAGCCCAAACGAAACCAATACACCTACAAAACCAATCGAGGTCGCTACTGCAATCAGCAAGTTACGCCACTTTCTTTCCAAAAAGTTACTTAAAGAAAGTTTGAATTTGTTTTTAAAGGACAATCCTTTATTTTTTGACTTCTTCAACGACTTCACCATCCTTCATTTTGATAATCACATCTGCATATTCAGTAACCTCTGGGTTATGAGTAACAATCAGTACTGTTTTCCCAGCTTGGGCCAAATTTTTGAACACTTCTAAAACCATCTCTTGAGATTGAGAATCGAGCGATCCAGTTGGTTCATCAGCTACAATCATATCTGGTTGGTTTACCAGAGCACGCGCAATGGCTACACGTTGTTTTTGTCCACCAGAGAGCTGTTTAACATTCTTAGCCATAAAAGGCTCCATCCCTAAATTATGAAGTTGTTCTTGGGCTATTCTTGTCATTTCTTTATCCGATAAATCTTTGACATAGAGAGGCAACTTAACATTATCCAAAACAGATTGATGGGGGATGAGATTGAAGTTTTGAAAGACAAACCCAATGTTGTCTTTGCGAAATTGCGTCAATTCAACCTCTGACAATTCCTTGAGAGACTCTCCTTTAAAGTCTAAAATTCCCTCGTACTCCCTATCTAAACCGCTGATAATATTTAATAGACTGGTTTTGCCACATCCTGACGGGCCATAAATCGCAGTGATTTTCCCTTCAGCAATTTGCAGGTTAATATTCCTTAGAGCCTGCTCTTTATTATTCCCATCCAAGGCGTAAAATTTTGAAATATTTTTAATGGATAAAATGGACATTACAATCTCCTTTAATCACTTGTGATATCGTGTACCGATACAAACTAAAATAAACAATACCAATATAAATTATATTTAACAGTATTAAACTCCATAAACCAAATAATTTAATCTGATTGAATAATAAGCAAACTATGATTGGTATGAGGCGCATAATATATAACTTAATCCTCATATTCACAGGAATCGAAAAAGCTTCTAGCTCTTTCGCATCTCGAAAACGATATTCTCTAAATAGCAATACCTCTAACATTTGTATGCTTTGACATAAAAAATATGCTAGAGAAATTCCGAAAAGAAATAAGAAGATATCTATCAAACCATACCCCAAATAATTTAGAAAGAAATATAAAGAAGTAGCAGGAAATAAAATACTAATAACATTTAAAGACCAAATTCTTTTTTTTATAAATTTATTTAGATCGATTCCTACAGCCTTCAGATAAGGAAAATCTTTGTTTAAGGTAAGAAAATAGAAATTTATTCCTTTATTGCTAAAAAATATTGTCCCTGAGAATAAAGCTGTATTCAATATCATCACTTTGTTTGAGGTATCAATTCCTAAAAAATCTGGTAAAACCAACCACATAAACATAAAAATAAATGTTGAAAAGATAGGTACGGTAATAGCTTTAAACACTGTTAAGCTATCAACGACAGACAGTAAATATGACACGTTGAATAATTGTTTAGATCTTGACCTCACATATCTAATCTTTGGTATATAAAATATGCTATTAAGTAAAAAAATAAGTAAACATGAAAATAGTCCTAAAAAAATATTATAGAAAAAAATAACTACTAAGATGGGCAAAACTAGAATTAAATTCTTAAAAAATACTATATTCCAAAATTCTCTCCCTGTTATATTGAAAAATATCCTCATTGTACTTTCTGTTTTAGTTTTTAAAACATAAATATTTTCATAAAGTATTCCTAATAACAGAATTGCAGGAACCAATATTGTTGCTAATTCAAAGTATGATAGGATTCCCCAAATTTGATTTTCTTTTAATATATTATAAATTTCTGATTTAGCAATCAAAAAAATAAAAACCAAAGCAATAGAAGATAAGAAATATTTGTAAGTCAATTGAATTAGCGATAATTCCTTGACATTATTCGAATCGTTCCAGTATCCTTGTCGTGATAGGAACAACAGAGTAATAGAATAATAAAACTTTTCCATACAATTTCCCTCTACAAAGAAATAATCTGATCAACTGTCGGTAAAATTTCCTGTCTCTCGTGGCTTACAATAATGAAGTGTTTACCTAAATTTATCTTTTGCTCAATCAAATGAATCAGATTTTCAACCGAAACTTGATCTAATCCCGATAAAGGCTCGTCCATAACATACAAATCAGAATCCAATAAAAATGCTGCTATAAGCATTACTTTTTTCTTTTCTCCTAATGACAATGATTGAATTGTTTGCGTCATCAATTTCTCATTCAAATAAAATTGTTCTCGTAATTCTCTTAACCGTTCTTCAAACAAATTTGTTTCAATAAAAAATTGTTTCTGTAAAAATTCGAATAATAAATTAGGAGATAAACCGATGAAATAGTTGTCCGAAGAATCTGGAACATAACTGACCTTTTCGTCAGAAATCAATGAGCCAGAATATGGTTGAACAATTCCTAGTAATACTTTTAATAATGTTGACTTCCCTGCACCATTTTTCCCAGTAATCAGTGTGAGACCTGAATTCGAAGTATCAAAAGAAATATGATCAAACAGTATGCGACTATTTACCCTATATGAAATATTTTCTACTTTCATTTTTTCTCCTTTTATATTATAATTAAAATAGTTGATAGTTATGTCTATAATCTTTTTGAGAATGCCCATTTTCAAACCGAGACATAACTATCAATTATTTTTTTATTCAATTATAATCATTCTAGTAATTTCTAATAGAAATTATTTATTTATTTATCTGTTATTAACTAAACCATTGTTTAATCCAGCCCCAAATTGCTGTTAAAATCCAGTCAATAATAATCCATTTGATAATTTTTTTTACCCAACGCCACATAATAATTCCTCCTATTTACTAAACCACTGTGCAACCCAAGCCCAAATAGCTGTCCACATTAAATTAATTAAAATCCATTTTACAATTTTCCATACCCAACGCCACATAACAATTCCTCCTATTTACTAAACCACTGTTTAACCCAGCCCCAGAGAGCTTCCCATAGTAAATTAATTAAAATCCATCTTACAATTCTCCATACCCAACGCCACATATATTTTTCTCCTTTTCTTTGATTCTTATTTTAATCTTCTAAAAAAATTAAAATTCCTAAATGTCCTGTTATTCTCTAACGTCATATCAAGTCCTACACTTACTTCTTGAACGAGAATAAGTGCATTTTTTTTAATACCTACTAAAGGATAAATTTTTAACTTTTTGGGTTTTATTGTAATCAAATCCAGTAAGTAGCCATTAACTCTTATTTCTACTTGAATAAGATTTGATAGTGTTTGTCGAATGAGCAGTACATCTCCTACTTCTGACATGCCAGTCAATAAAACATTGTTTATTCGTTCAAATTCTAGCATATCATTCCTCTAAACTCAAGTCCACCACCCACCCGTGATAAATAGAAAAATCAGTATTTTAATCATAGTAAATTCCTTTCTCTTTATTATGAATCCATTTTAACAAAAAAGCGACATTCCTCCAATGACAGAAATGTCACTCCTATAAACTCTTTAACGATATCTTTCTAGATCCTCCGTCCATTCATTGTCTAAACTAACGATTAACTTCTCATTTCCAAACATTCTCGCCATCATTTTTGCTTCTTCATACTTTTGTTTGGCTGTTTCATAATCCATCTGAATATAATATTTCCACTCCACCATCAAGACAATTGGTTGTTTTTGAAAATCTCGTGTTTTCTGTCCTATTTTATTTAAGGTCTCAACTGCTCTCTTAAAATAATGAAACAGCCCCATAATTTCTATACAAGCTAAAGAAGCTAACAAGGAATCTCTAAGCAAGTCCAAACAATCGAACTCTATCTTATCAACCTGAGAACTTAATTTGTCATGAAAACAAAGAATGGTTTCATGCTCAGACTTTTTTATCTCACCCTCGTTTAAACCATCCATTAACTGACAGTTGAAATACAGTCTCAATTTCAACAATTCCTCAGCCCTGTATACATCTCTGGATAGTAAGTCTTGAAGACTGTCCTCAATCACACTACTTCCGTATAAGGAATTACTAGTCGCCCTCACCTCATCTATAGCTTGAAGACAATCCACTATCACTTTCTCATCACGTGGCAAATCATCATAAAAACATTCAAAAATCTCATCAAAATATTTTTCCTTTCGTTCCTGCAACTCTTTGTCTCCATAGTCAGGATGATGAAGAAGAAAGTATTTTAATTCTTGGTAACGTTTGGGCAATTCCTTGTAGTCTGGCATCAAGACATACGATGGAATACCTAGCCTATCCGCAATATATTCCAGTGTTTTTATCGTAGGACGAAACTCTCCCTTTTCAATGCGCACCAACTGACGAACGGACAACTCTGACTCATCCCCACAAAAAACTGGACGACTAAGACCCTTCTCCTCTCTAAGGAGTCTTACCTTTTCCCCTAAATCATTCACTTCTCTCATTTACCTCTCGAATCTTTTCAAAAACTTTGATATTCAAATAACTATATGCGCTTATTATAACATTTTTCAAGAAAATGTACAAAAAAAGAGACAGGATAACTCCTGCCTCTAGGCTGATAAACAATTATTTGCGACGTCCTGGTCGTTCTGCATAACCATAGTAAGCATCTGCCATGATTTCTTCCATGTCAGCTACCATTGGCAAGCGTGGGTTTGCAGGTGAACATTGGTCTTCGTAAGCAAGTAAGGCAATTTCATGCAAGCTGTCTTTCCAAGCTTTTTCATCAATTCCAAAGCCTTTGAAGTTCATTGTGATTCCAACTGCTTCACCAAGATCGTAAACTGCTTTGGCATAAGCTTCAACCGCTTCTTCTGGTGTTGAGCAAGGAAGACCTAGCATACGAGCGATATCTTGGAATTTTTCATCAGCTTTCCAGTAATTGTACTTAGGCCATGTTGTAGTTTTAGATGGACGAGTTCCATTATAACGGATAACATAAGGAAGTAAAATAGCATTTGTACGTCCGTGAATGGTGTGGTGAACAGCACCAATCTTATGCGCCATTGAGTGACTCATTCCAAGGAAGGCATTTGCAAAGGCCATACCAGCCATTGTAGAGGCATTATGCATCTTTTCACGGGCTTCTGGGTCAGCTGTTTTTACAGATTTTTCCAAGTATTTGAAGACTAACTTGATGGTTTGAAGAGCAATACCATCTGTATAGTCATTGGCAAAGTTAGAAGTATAAGCTTCAGTTGCGTGTGTCAAGACATCCATACCTGTGTCAGCAGCAATAAATGCTGGAACAGATTCTACCAAAGCAGGGTCAACAATTGCAATGGTTGGTGTCAAAGCGTAGTCAGTGATTGGGTATTTCCGGTTGTTTGCCTTGTCAGAGATAACTGCAAACGGTGTTACTTCTGAACCTGTACCAGATGTTGTTGGAATACCGATATATTGTGCTTTCTTACCAAGTGATGGGAATTTGAAGGCACGTTTGCGGATATCCATGAATTTTTGAACGAGGTCACCGAAGTCAACGTCTGGCTGTTCATAGAACATCCACATACCTTTAGCTGCATCCATTGGTGAACCACCACCAAGGGCAATGATAGTGTCTGGTTCAAACGAACGCATTACTTCAACACCACGACGAACTGTTGTGATATCTGGATCTGGTTCAACATCTGAGAAGACTTGAATCGTGACTTTGTTTTTACGAAGATTCAATTGGTCAATCACACGTTGTACAAAACCGAGTTTTTCAATTGATTTATCGGTAACAATCATGACACGTTCGATACCTTCGCAAGTTTGAAGGTATTGGATAGAATTGCGTTCGAAGTAGATTTTTGAAGGAACTTTAAACCATTGCATATTATTTCTACGTTTTCCTACTTTCTTGATGTTAAGAAGGTTGATAGCGGATACGTTATCACCAACTGAGTTGTGTCCATATGAACCACATCCAAGTGTTAATGATGGAATGAAGGCGTTGTATACATCACCGATACCACCAAAGGTAGATGGAGAGTTCCAGATAATACGCATTGCCTTTATTTCCGTACCGAAACGTTTTGCAAGAGCTTCGTCTTTTGTATGGATAGCTGCTGAGTGACCAAGACCATTGAACTCAACCATTTGACGAGCTTTCTTAAGTCCGTCTTCAGTGTCTTCAGCTTTCAATACTGCAATGACTGGTGACAATTTTTCACGAGTCAAAGGCTCGTTTTCTCCAACTTCCATACATTCTGCTGCAAGGATATTTGTTCCTTCTGGAACTGAGAAACCTGCTTGTTCTGCAATCCATGCTGCTGGTTTACCAACGATGTTTGCGTTTAGTTTAGCACCTGCACAGTTTTTGCTGTTTGCTTTCACGCCGAAACAGAATTCTTCAAGAAGTGCTTTTTCTTTCTTGTTTACAAAGTAAGTATGGTATGATTTGAATTCATCTACAAATTCGTCATACACTTCTTTATCAATGATAACGGCTTGTTCTGATGCACAGACCATCCCATTATCAAATGATTTTGACATAACGATGTCATGAGCAGCTTGACGAAGGTCAGCAGATTTTTCTACATAGGCAGGAACGTTTCCGGCACCTACCCCAAGAGCTGGTTTTCCACATGAGTATGCAGCTTTAACCATAGCATTCCCACCAGTTGCGAGGATAGTCGCAACACCTTCATGGTTCATAAGTGCCCCAGTTGCTTCCATAGATGGCTTTGTAATCCATTGAACACAGTTTTCAGGAGCACCAGCTGCAATCGCTGCATCACGAACGATTTGTGCAGCATGAGCAGAAGATTCTTGAGCTGATGGGTGGAAGGCGAAAACAATTGGGTTACGTGTCTTCAAAGCAATGAGTGATTTAAAAATCGCTGTTGAAGTTGGGTTTGTTGTTGGAGTGATACCACAAATAACTCCGACCGGCTCCGCAATCTTCGTCAAACCTGTAATTGGATCATCTTCAATAACTCCAGCTGTTTTAACTCCACGCATATTGTTCACTACGTGTTCACAGGCAAATAGATTTTTTGTCGCCTTATCTTCAAACACACCACGACCAGTTTCTTCAACTGCGTGTTGTGCAAGGATACCGTGCGCATCAAGTGCTGCAACAGACGCTTTTGCTACGATGTAGTCAACTTGCTCTTGGTTCAACTTGCGCATTTCATCAAGCGCAACCAAGGCTTTTTTCACGAGACCGTCGACATGCTTTTCAGCAGCAAGTTGTTTTTCCTCTGGTGTTACTGTTTTTTTATCAGCCATATTATCCTCCATAGCCTTTAAGGATGTTATCCTTTGTTAATTTTTTCACAAGTTCATTATAACTCTTTTTTTATACTTTGTAAACAGTTTCATAAGCATTTCACAAAGAAATTTCCTGAGTTTGTGAATTTTTTCTCAACCCACCTGTGCAATAGAGTTTTATCTGGATGATTGTGAAATTATGAAAAATATTTTTTTATTTCACAAAGTTTTTCTAGTTGATAGTTATTTATCGAATTCAAGGCAAGAAAGCGTTTTCTTTTTTGGTTTTGAAAATAGTCTCCTAACTTGGGGACTACTGTTTTTGCTGAAAAACGCCTTGTTTAAAGGTCCCTTCATAAACAACCTCTTGCTCTGTAGTCAACTTCCCTTGACCTTCAGCCTGACCATTTACAAAATCACCTTCGTATTTCCAGCCATCTTTTGATTGGAAAGTCCCTTTTCCATTAAAGGCTCCATTATTGAAATCACCTGTATATTGGTCTCCATTTTCAAAGGTCAGAGTTCCTTGGCCATTCATTTTTCCTCGTACCAAGGTACCATCATAAACAAGGGCACCGCCATCAAGTGTCAGGGCACCCTTTTTAGGTGTATTTAGTAGAAATACTGAAAGGGCACAGAGTGCAATTACGACTACTGCAATGAACTCTAGCCTAGGGCGAGTTAGGTAAACTCTATACTTTTCATAGATTTGTTTAAGCTTTTCCATTGTCACTCTCATTTTCTAATCGATCTAGCCAGCTTCGACATCCACTTGTGATGCGAGCATAGGTTTCCTCAAAATCTCCTGTATACCAAGGATCCGGGACACTTTCAGATGCAAAAGGGGAGATCTTATGCTGCAATTCCTGAGGACACATTTGACGCAGATCTGAAACGTTTGAAGCATCCATACCGATAATGTAATCAAACGATTCAAAGTCTTCTCTACGAATCTGGAGTGATGTTTTGTCTTTGTCATAAGGAATCTGATACTGCTGGAAAATTCCCTGCGTTCCCTTATGAATCGGATTGCCATGTTCCCATGATGACGTGGCACGGCTCTCGACTTGGTAATCGCTCGTCATGGATTTCATCACAAACTCTGCCATGGGGCTACGGCAGATATTTCCTAAGCACACAAATACTATTTTTCTCATCCCTTTTCCTCTCACTTCATAGAAAAACGGGAGTGACAGGTCCCGTTTTATTCTTCGATTGCTCCGCCTTCGTCAACAACTGTTCCTTCTGGTGTCACAGCCTCTTTGAGTGGCAACACTGTCTTGATAGCAGCCAATTCAAAAGTCAAATAAACGCCATCTACATCAAGTACGATTGTTCTCTTCTCAGTGTCTACTTCATCCACTGTTCCGTAAAGGCCGCCAATTGTAATAACTTCATAGCCTTTTTGAAGCTTGTTCAAGCTTTCCATACGCTTTTGAGCTTGTTTCTTTTGAGAACGTTGCATAAAGAACATCAAGGCCATCATACCTACAAGCATGATTAAAAAAGTAATATTTGGATTCATTGTTTTCTCCTTTGTCTTTTACATAGGACTACTATATCAAATTTCAGCTACTTTTACAAGGTTGTACCTTGTTTTATGATGATAAAAAAATCAGAGTGAGGACTCTGATTTCTGCGATTATTTCAAGTTTTGAACGACTTTGACTAGATTTTCAACTGTGAATCCGTACTCTGCCAATACTTTTGGTGCTGGGGCAGACGCACCAAATGTATCAATACCGAGAACTGCACCATCTAGACCAACATATTTGTACCAGTTTTGAGTTGCACCCATTTCGACTGCAACACGACGGCGAACTGCATTTGGAAGGATTTCTTCCTTGTATGCTGCATCTTGTTTATCAAAGACATCTGTAGATGGCATGCTGACTACGCGGATTTTTGCGCCTTGACTAGCTAATTCTTTGGCAGCTGCGACAGCTAGATTGACCTCTGAACCTGTTGCAATCAAGATCGTATCAAAGTCTGCCGCATTTTCATAGACGACATAGGCACCTTTCGCAACCTTGTCAAAGTCTGTCCCTTCTTCAACAGTCAAGTTTTGACGTGTCAAGACAAGAGCAGTTGGTGTTTTCTCACTTGTCACTGCAAGGTACCAAGCTGCTTGAGTTTCACGCGCATCTGCTGGACGGAAAACATTCAGATTTGGCATGGCACGGAGACCTGCTAAGTGTTCAACTGGTTCGTGAGTTGGACCATCTTCACCAACTGCAATAGAATCGTGGGTAAAGACATAAGTCACAGGAAGTCCTTGCAAGGCTGACAAACGAACAGCCGCCTTCACATAGTCAGAAAAGACGAAGAAAGTTCCACCATAAACACGAAGTCCACCGTGAAGAGCCATCCCGTTCAAAATCGTTCCCATTGCAAATTCACGAACACCAAACTGAATGTTGCGGTTCAAGCGATTAGCGTCGTCTTGAAGTCCATCCGTTTTGATATAAGTCATGTTTGAGTGAGCGAGGTCAGCTGATCCACCTAGGAAAGTTGGCAACTTAGCAGCTACAACGTTCAAAGCATCCTGACTTGAATTACGAGTTGCTTGAGAGAAACCATTTTCTAAGGCTGGAAAGTCTGCTGGAGTCACCTCAACTGGGTCACGGCCGTCGATAATGGCTTCTACTTCTGCAGCCAGTTCTGGATGTGCTTCTTTATAGTCAGCGACTAGTTTTGTCCATGCTTCATAGGCTGATGCACCACGGTCTGCAACATTTTCCTTGAAATCAGCATATACTTCAGCTGGGATTTCAAATGGTTCATAGTCCCAACCGAGAGCTTGACGAGTTGCTGCAGTTTCGTCTGCACCAAGAGGAGCACCGTGTACAGCATTGGTTCCTTGTTTATTTGGAGAGCCATATCCAATCACAGTCTTCACTTCAATCAAAGATGGTTTGCCTGAAGCTTTAGCTGCTTCGATAGCCGCATGGATTGCTTCCAAGTCTGTTCCATCTTCAACCAAGGCTGTATGCCAACCGTAAGCATTGTAACGGTCACGAACACTTTCTGTAAAGGAATCTTTTGTCTCACCATCCAAGTTGATGTCATTTGAATCATAAAGAACCACCAACTTGTCAAGTTTTTGCAAGCCTGCGTATGAAGCTGCCTCACTGGAGACACCTTCCATCAAGTCTCCGTCTCCACAGATCACATAAGTATAGTGGTCAAAGATATTGAAGCCTTCACGGTTATACTTCGCCGCAAGGAAACGTTCTGCTTGGGCAAAACCAGTAGCAGTAGAAATCCCTTGTCCTAGAGGACCAGTTGTAGCGTCAACCCCTGCTGTATGGCCAAATTCTGGATGACCAGGTGTTTTAGAACCCCATTGGCGGAAACTCTTGATTTCATCCATGCTAACATCTTCAAAACCAGAAAGGTGAAGAAGGGCATAGAGAAGCATAGATCCGTGTCCTGCTGAAAGAATAAAGCGATCGCGGTTGATCCAGTTTGGTTGGGCTGGATTGATACGAAGTTGTTTTGTGAAGAGGCTATAGGCCATAGGAGCAGCCCCCATAACCACCCCTGGGTGACCTGAGTTTGCTTTGTTGATGGCGTCAATACCTAGAAAACGAATTGCATTAACAGATAGATTTGACATAGAATTTCCTTTCTCTTTGAGGTGATTAATGAATCACACATCCTATTTTACTATTATATGAAAAAATGCATAGAATAGCAATAAAACAATTTGCGTTCATCTAACACATTTGATTTTCTATTTCCTCGTCACTTCATAGTACGGAAGCAAGCGAGTATAAGCGCCCTCTAGCTTCTCCAATATCGCTTCTACTGACTGATTTTCAATAAGGGAAACATCTGACTTGACCAAAACCTTACGGACTTCCTGACTTCTCACCTTCTCGCGTAAGAGCCGACGGTTTTCTTCATTAGCTTCTACCTTTTGACTTTGACCATCGGTGTATGCTAGATAATAGATCCCTTCTACTGGTGGAATATCTAAAATTTTGGCTTGTTTGCTCAGCGTCTGCTCATCCTTCTTGCGCTCGATGAAACTGACTTCTAAGGAAATCCCAAAATCTGAACCTTCCCCATACAAACGCAGCGCCAACATGGGTTCTGTTACCTGCCCCTCTCTCTGTAAATAGGCCCAGAAATGCGGTCGCAAGCGCTGCGCTTGATTCATCCACTGACTAGTCTGTTGCAATTGCCATTCGGGATGACTTGCTTGGAAGGTCTTGGCTAGGTTTGTAAAAGCCTTACGAGCCTCCTGGCCTTTGTGGCGCAATTCCAGCATCTTCTCTCGCTCATCCCCAGACTTATCTGGATTACGATACTGGATCCCCGCGTAAGATAGATAGTTTCTGATGGTTTCCATCATCGGTCTCTTCTCCTTTTTTCTAGCAAAAAATCAGGTCAAGCCTGATTTTGTTTATTCTGTATCTACAACAACATAACGATTTGGCTCGTCACCTTCAGAGTAACTCGTCACCCCATCCATGCGTGAAATGATGCGATGGATAATCTTGCGTTCGCTATTCGACATTGGATCTGTTTGCTGGCTACGACCTTCCTCCAAAACGCGATTCGCCAATTTTTGAGCGTAGGTTTGTAACACTTCTGCACGGTGTTCAACATAATCATTGACATTAATCGTAATGTAGAAAGTTCTTGAATAGCGATTATAAAGATAATTTTGTGCCAAGAGCTGAAGGGCCTTCAAGACTTTTCCATGATAGCCGATAATACGGCCTGGTTCGTTGGTGTCAATTTGAAGATTGATGGTACGACGATTGTAGTCGCTTGAAATCGTACCTTCAACATCCATATCATCCACAATGGTTTGAACGTAGCTCGCTACTTCTGTTGCCACTTGTTCGATATCATAACTTGGCTCTACTTTTAAGCCCAAATCTTCCAACGATTGGCTCGCTACTTCTTGCGTTTCAGCTTCTTGTTCTGGGGCAGACTTAACTTCCTCAGCAACATCTTCTGCTTGCAGTTCATTTAAAATTGAAATATGACCTGTTTCTTCCAAAATCGTGCTGGCATGTTTTTCATTTTTCAAGATTTCAGCCTTGACCTCTTCAGAAACACCTTGACCTTCTTCTTCAATCTTCTTGATGGCTTCCACTACATGCCCCAAATCAACTGTTGCTTCGCTGACGCTCTTTACTGGTTCATTCTTTTCATTGACTTCTTTTGGAACCCCTTTAATAGCCTGCTGATTGGCTTTGATCACTGTCGTTTCACTAATCGCTTCGATATCAACTTGAGCTGGCTTCTTACCAAACAAGCCTAAGAACCCTTTTTTCTCTTTCGAAACAACCTTGATGTGGGCCTTCATTCTTGGAATGTCTAATTCTTTCAATCCTTTTTGGATTGCCTCTTCAACCGTTGAACCTGTAAATAATACCATTACAAGATTCCTCCTTATTTTTTCTTTTTCTGTGCTTTTTTCAAGGCTTTTCTCTTCTTACCTTCTAAATCTTTTTCTGCTTGCGCCACTGCTTCTCTTTCAGCAATAATCTTGAAAGGATTGTTCAAGAAATAGGTTTGCAAAACTTGGTAAGCATTGGATACAGCCCAGTACAAGGCAACTCCACTAGGTGCAGAGATGGCAAAGATAAAGATCAGTACCGGCATACCATACATCATCCCTGTCGTAGCTCCACTTTTTTCGGATAAAGCTTTATTCGATAACCAGCTACTCAAGAAGGTAAAGACTGCCGCCAAAATCGGAAGGACAAAACTTGTATCTACTCCTCCCAAATTAATCCATAAAAAGTGACCTGTTTTCAAAAAATCTACTCGGCTCAAGGCTTGAAAGAGCGCCAATAGAACCGGCATTTGTATTAAAATTGGCCAGAGTGAGGATGAATGCTTAATTCCTAACTCTTTATAAACCTTGCGCATTTCCTGGTCTAGCTTGGTTCTACTTTCCATATCACGACCCGGATATTGCTCTCGCAAAGCCTTGATGCGTGGTTGAGCCTCTTGCATTTTTCTAGAGGCAACCATCTGTGTCTGAAAGACCGGTAATAGAATCGTCCGAATCAAGATTGTGAAGAGGATAATCCCCACTCCGATACTAATGTCAAAGGACAAAAAGCGGATAATTTCAGCAAAAAAATAGACGAATTTACTCCAAAAATCTGTCGAATCCGCTGTTATATCGCTAGCTGTACCATTTGTTGCACAGGCTGTCATGATAAACAAGGACAAGCCCAACAAACTAGTCAACTGTAGTTTCTTTTTCACTCCCATTTCCTTCCTGGTAAATCTTTGATAACTTTAATACGTGGAGTAGGTTTTTCTCCATCTCTGCATATTCCAAGGTTTCCACCCCTTTTCGGACAATCACGACAAAATCAACATGCTCTACTAAACTCCCTTTTACACTTTGTAGAATGTGCCGGATTCGTCTCTTAATTTGATTTCTGGTAACTGCATTCCCCAGCTTTTTGCTGACGGACAGTCCTACTCGAAAATGGTTTTGCTGGTTTTCCAATTGGTAGACAACAAATTTTCGATTGGCAAAACTTGTTCCGTCCTTGAAAATCGCCTTAAAATCTTTCTCTCTTTTTACACGAAAGCTTTTCTTCAAAACTCAACTCCATCTATTAAATTACTACTATTATACCATATTTTTTGAAAAAGCCAATAACAGCAAGGTTTTAGACATTTTCTACATAAAAAAAGCTGGAAAATCTCTTTCCCAACTTCTTTTCACAATCAAATTTTACGTGTATTTACTTATTTTTTCAAGCGCTCAACATCGCGTGCAATCACCAATTCTTCATCTGTTGGAATAACCAAGACACGTATTTTTGCTTCGTCCGTTGAGATGTCTCCCGTTACACCAAAGACATTCTTTTCTGGATCTACATCACAACCAAACCAAGAGATACCTGAAATGACATCCTCACGGAAATTTGCTGCATTTTCACCGATACCTGCTGTGAAGATAATCGCATCTGCTCCATTTAGGACTGCAAGATATTGGCCAATATGTTTTTGGATACGATCAATATACATTTCATAAGCCAAAGTCGCATCATGGTCTCCTGCTTCCATGGCAGCAATCACATCACGCATATCGCTTGACTGACCAGAAACTCCCATGAGCCCTGATTCACGATTGAGAATGCGGCTAATATCTTCTGGGGTATTGAAATCCTCTGTATATTGCATGAGATAAGGGATGATAGCAGGGTCAATATCTCCTGTACGAGTTCCCATCATCACACCTCCAAGTGGTGTGAATCCCATAGAAGTATCCACAGACTTCCCACCCTTAACAGCTGTGATAGAAGCCCCATTACCAATATGGCAGGTAATCAATTTCAAGTCTTCTAGAGGACGGCCCAAAAGTTTCGCTGCTTCTCCTGCGACAAACTGGTGGCTTGTCCCGTGGGCACCGTATTTACGAACCTTGTTTTCTGTGTAGTATTTAGTTGGTAGAGGGTAGCGATAAGCCTTTTCTGGCATGGTTGTGTGGAATGAAGTATCAAATACAACAACACTGGTAATATCTGGAAGCAATTCCTTAAATGCACGAATTCCAGCTGCGTTGGCTGGATTGTGAAGAGGAGCCAAGAGTCCCAACTCCTCAACTTTTTCTATCACATCTCCCTCAACAACTGTTGATTCCTTGAAATATTCACCACCTGCAACGACGCGGTGTCCGACACCTGTAATCTCGTCGTACCCTTTGATGATGTCAAAACGAATCAAGTCATCCAATAAAATTTTAACGGCTTGTGTATGGTCTTCAATATCAAGAATTTGTTGCTCCGAACGACCGTTAAATTTTACTGTTGAAATTGAATCTTTCAATCCAATACGTTCAATCAAGCCTTTAGCCAAAACTTTCTCTTCTGGCATTTGATAAAGTTGCCATTTCAAGCTTGAGCTTCCGGCATTGATTGCAATTGTTTTTGTCATAAGATGATACCTCTTTTTTAAGCGTTTTCATCTATTATAACAAAATCTCTTTTATATTTCAGTACCTTTGCTCCAATTTTGAAAATTTTCTTTAAAGGTCAACAAAACTGACGGATCTTGCAAGCTAGTAAGAGGATAGACAAAGGGTTCTATTTCTTTATCTCTTTTCTTCTGTAAGACAAAAATACTTTTAGCTTGGCTTGCAGTTGAGAAAATATCCTCTGGCAGAGTGATGATAGCAGCCAGACTCACTTCGTCTTTGAGCCACCCTTTTAATAAGTCACTTTGAGGACTGGTCAATAAATCACTCGGAGCTAGAAAAATAGCATAACCATCTGACTTAAGGTACTTGAGGCCTTGTTCCATTAGCAAATGGTGGGCATAGGTATGCTCTTGACTAGAAGCCACTTGATAGCGCGAAGCGATAGCATCGTCTGGGTAATAGCCAACAGGCAAGTCGCTGATGACCACGTCGCTTTCTTTAAGCATTTGCGGACGAACCGCGTCGCCTTGAACAAAACCAGCCTGTAAACCAATCACATCTGCCATACTGGCTGCCAAATCAATCAGCAAGTCATCCACTTCGATTCCCAAGTAATCTACTTTTTTAGAGAGAGAAGTCAAGAAAGTAGCCCCCAAAATGCCCATACCAGAACCTATTTCGAGGATGCCAATTTCCTCTTGTTCAAACAATTCTTCCACAACAAGTACTAAGAGGAGGGCAATGGCATCTGGAGTAAACTGGTGATTGGCCTGTAAAGGCTCCGTTTGTCCTGCCTTCATCAAGAGAAACTGGTAGGTCTTGAGCCACTCTTCCTTGCGAAGCGCTAAGCGTTTAAGGGCTTGATTGTTCTCTTTGACCTGCTCTAGTTCGGTCTCGCCATCTAGGTAGATACTATTTTGCTCTACCAAGGCATCATAAAAGTTGGTCGCCAAATCACTTTGGATGACTTGGACATTCTCTAGTAAATACGTATAAGCTTGTTCAATTTTTTCAAAATCCATATTTCTATCTTATCAAAATTCCCCTATTTTTTCCATCTGAAGAGAAAAAATCACTGCTTTAGTCAGCGAGTGATTTTTGGGCTACAGTTAAAAAGAGCTCTGCGTAATTTCCTTGAAACAAGTCTTCAGCACTGTACAGAATCTGACTGTCAATACTTGAAAAACCAAACTGGGCGAGCTTATTTTCCAGTTCAGGCAATTCAAAACCGTGATGGTTGGTATCTGTCTTGACAAAATCAGCAATAAGCACTTGTCCATTCTCCCTAAGGTGATGGTGAAACATGGCAAGAGTCGCATCTAGATCAGGCATATGATGAAGAACCCGACTGACAACAATCAGGTCAAATTGATGCTCCAAGGGATTTACTAGTAAATCCTGCTCCAAAAACTGGATATTCTTGATTTCTTGTTGCTCTGTTTTCAAACGGGCTTGCTCCAGCATTTTCTCCGAGATGTCTACAAGGGTAACCGACTTGGCCTGCTTGGCTAGGGGTAAGGCTAACAGACCCGTCCCACCACCAAAGTCCAGTATTGCCTTGTCTGATAGAAAATCAATCTGTGCTTCAACTGCTTGACAAATCAAATTTGCAAGAAAGATATTTTTGGGCGAATCAAAAGTTTCTGCTTTGTGATTAAAATCATGTTTCATGCTTTTAGTTTAGCACAAAGAAGTTGAATTGACTAGGATTTGTCTTTCTTTTCAGGCTTTTCTTCTGATTTTTTCTTCCCTGCTTGATTGCTTGAATCAGTCGCTACCTCTTCCTTTTTAGCTGTTTTCTTTTCTTGGGTTTTCAGCGGAGGAAAGAGAAATTCATAATTGCCCTTATTCATACGAACACTTGTTACAAAACCTGTTTTCGTATTTTGATACCTGACTTTTCCTAAGTTGAAGACTCGTTCCCCACTTTCTTGCTCAACCTTCTCTTTGCTTCGCTTGGCCATGGCAAAAGCTGCCAACTTTTCTTTGTTTAGGGCAAAATCTTTGTGATGGGCTACTTGCCGATTCAAATAAAACTGCAACAAAAGGCTAAAAATGGCTGCCATGGTGACTGCATAGAGGAGAACTCCTGCCTTAACTTTTTGCTTTTTCCACACGATAGATGAACTCCCTTTCTAAGCCCTTTTGAAATTGGAAACGAAAGTGAACCAATTGATTTTCCTCTGTAATTTGAGCTGATTTAAGTCCATAAACCATAGGTTGGTAGCCCCGTCCGCTGGTATCCGTTTTTCGAAAATCATCCGATTTAGACTTACCTATAGAGATATCCTTACCATCCTGTTTCATGTAGAGGCGATTGCCTTCTACCTTTTCAAACTGCGAACGCTCTAACTCTGCCTCCAGTTGACCCACAAACAAGAGCCACTCCTTTTGCTCGCTTTGCTGCTGGTAACGAACTTCTGAAATGAGGAGCTGACTCATAGCTTGAAAGAGGAGCAAGCCTCCGCTAATGACGATAAGGGCAATCAGAGATTCTAAAAGAGTGAACGCTCTTACCTTACTGCTCTTTAAGGTCGAGCAACTTCTCTGAACCATGGTAGACCTCCACTTCTTTTTCACTAGCAAGCACCTGAATCTCCACTCCATTTATGTTTACCTGATTTTGACCTGTCTGCAGAGCCATCTTAGCCACACGTAAGACTTCTTCCTTTTGCAAGATTTCTGCCTCTTCTTGTCTATTTTTTTGAATTTGTCCCAAAAGAAGGGTCGCAATGCTGGCAAACACAGCCAAAGCTACTACTGCTTCTAGTAAGATTACTGCCTTAATTTTTAGTTTCCTTAATGCGTTTAATTTTTCCATTTCCTAGATATAATTGATAGCGAATCGCTCCTTTGCTAGTCTGAAATTCAACCTTAGCCAGGGACGAATTGCCCCCAGCTCGATCAAATATAATGCTTTGTCCTGATGGTGCCTGAATTCCTTTTGGAACGGTCAAGTTTTGATTGCCATTGCTGATCGTCTGTCCATCTAAGTTCAGACTGGTTTTTTGCTGACTAGCAACACTGCGTTTTTGCGTTTCCCTATAGAGTTCTTCAAACTCCATAAAGAAAATCTGCTCCTCTACCGCTGCAAAACTGGACTGAACTGAGCCGGACAAGCCCAAAGCAAGGATACTCACAAGTCCCAAAACTAAGAGACTTTCCAGCATAGTAAAGGCCTTAATCTGCAACGGTTTGGCTTGTTTTTTGTTTTGCATGGTAGTCTTTATAAGCTTTGGCTTGCTCAGCAGTGATACGACCGTCCGCTTGTAATTTGCTGAGGCTGGCATCATCATTTTTATCCAAACGATAAAGTTCTGCCTGGCTTTCCACGACCTTGACAACAGCAGCTTTTCCTTTGTCATCTACGGCATCCTTTTGCTTGGTCAAATTGGGCACAAAGAGCAAGAGAAGAACGCTGATGATTAAAAGGACGACTAGCATTTCTACCAAAGTGAAAGCTTTAACCTTGGCTTTTTTTAAATTTGTCATGAGTTTTTTCATTTTAAAAATTTACCTCCATATTTTGATACATGGGCATAAGCATTGCCGCATAAAGTAAAACGATAATCAGGGCCACAAAGATGAAAACCAGTGGCTGTACCAGATTCATGGTACGATTAACTCGGGTAAAAAAGGCTTCCCAAGTTTTTTCAGCATAGATTTCCAACTCACTCCCCAGCTTGGACTTGACTTCCCCATACTCGATGATGAGACTCAACTCCTTTTTAAAGAAAGGATAAGTCGCTATGGTTTGAGAAAATTCGCGGCCATTTTGCAGGGCTTGAGCCAGATCTTGACCGATTTCTTTAAAGAGCTGGGAGCCTTGTTCCTGCATGATATGAAAAATCTGCGTCAGCTCCATTCCCTGTGAAACCATATTGCCCCATTCACGCGCATAATAAGCTGTCAGATAAG
Source organism: Streptococcus sp. SR1 (assembly GCF_000526075.1). Classification (NCBI taxonomy): domain Bacteria; kingdom Bacillati; phylum Bacillota; class Bacilli; order Lactobacillales; family Streptococcaceae; genus Streptococcus; species Streptococcus sp. SR1. Next base: position 33,864 of record NZ_JATR01000020.1, on the reverse strand, counting down.
TCTGGACAAAGATTCCAAGAAAGGGAATCCGTGCTAACATAGAGAAGACCCGCATCTTAGAACTTCTTTTGTAGAAAGTGAGAGCTAAAAGTAGAGACAGAGAGCAAGCCAATACTAGTCCCAGAAAAATTTGTGGCAGATTGCCAATGATTTGAGTGGCGATATTGCTACTGTCCAGTTGAGGCAGCAAATAGTTTCTCAGCCCCAACATGATTAGCAGGAGAAATCCCAGTAAAATCAAAGGATAGGTCGCTACTTCAATTAACTTCTTCTTGACCTTGGACAGATTATCCAGATATTCTTCTATCTTTCCCAAACTCAGGTGAAGATTTCCATGAACTTCAGCTAGAGATAATTGGGTCACAATAGCACTTGAAAAACCCAAGCTATCCATCATCTCTGAGAAAGATTTCCCCTGAGACAAACCTTGGTGCATCTGGGCCACATAGTCCTTTTCCAGCAGGGCACTTCTGCTCAAGAAAGAAATAATTTCCACCAAATGAAAGCCACTGGAGAAGAGGTTGTTAAACAAGGTGATGATTTTCTTCTGCTTAGCTGTAGCTAATTTTTTCCGTTTCAGCCTGAAGACTTGTGATATGTCCATCTTTAAGAAGCTGGTCAATCTGCTCATTCCAGTTAGTTGGCTGGTGTTCTTGATAGTCTTTGTTTGCAAAGTCAACGATTCCTCCTCCCCCGATTAATCTCTGGTAGCAGACTCCTTGCAGAACAACTGCTAATTCCTCCTCCGTCACACCCAACTCCAGAAGGCGTTCATAAACTCCTCGGATACTCTTGGCATGAATGGTTGAAAAGACTGTCGCACCTGTCAAACTAGCTCTGACCACTGCACGTGCCGTCTCACTATCCCGAATTTCACCAATAATCAAGAGGTCCGGACGATGTCGGAGAGACAGTTTGATCAGATTTTCATAGGTCAAGCCAATCGCTTCATTCAACTGCAACTGGAGCATGTCTTCCTGCTTGATTTCTACTGGGTCTTCAATGGACATGACCTGCTGCCCCTTAAAGAGGGACTTGGCTAATTCGTGCATCAAGGTCGTCTTGCCACTGCCGACTGGGCCAGCAAAGAGATAGAGCCCCCGTTGCCTGTACTGCTCACCCAGTTCGTTCATATCCTGAAACCAGAAATGCAGGTCCTGTTCCTCATCGTGCAACAAACGAATGACCAAACTCTCATGTCCCCGATAATCTCCTACGGTGGACAAACGCAGAGAAGACACCTTCTCCCCATGCTGATAGTCGCAAGATCCCAGCTGACTACGCCTCTTCTCTCCTACATTCATACCCGCTACAAACTTAAAATGACTAATCACAGCAGCTAAAACATCAAACTCATAGGAGTCAACTAGACACCGCTCGTCTCCAATCCGCATGTGAAGCTCATAGCACTTTTCCTTGGGGATAAAATAGATATCCTGAGCCTTCTTTTCTTTCGCAGTCGCAATAATTTTCTGTGCAATTTCTTGTACCATACCGCCCTCCTTATCTAACTATTCGCAAAAAAATAAAAAAAGCAACTTAAAAAGTTACTTTTTATCTCCATTTCATACGGCAAGAACGGTGCTTTTCTTGGCCTGTTTGTTTTTCGTAGCCTGGACGTAGCTTTTCATCGGGGATGACTTGCTCATCCTGTAAAAGTGCCAAAGAATGGTACTGCTGCAAATACTCATCGCACTCATCACACCAGCGTTTATCAGCAGGATCCCAAAAAATAGTCATCAAATCACTCCGACTCTTATAAAGAGGATTCTTCTTTTCCAGCTCAAACCAGCATGATTTATAATATTTTAGAGCATCATAATACTTATCAAAAGATTGACTCATGATGACATCTTCTTCCCAACCTTCTATGAACCACCACGGTTCAAAATCCCCATACATTTCTATAACACGATACATTCTTACTACTTCCTTTGTACCGTATATTATATCTAATTTTTTAATACAAGAAAAGGATTTTGCTTATTTCCCCCATTAGAAACTTCTTTAAGAAGCCTGTTATTTTCATCTGATAATAAAAATAGGAGTCCTTTATTGACCCCTATTTTTATCTTCTTAGGCTTGATAACGTTTCACACCATCTAGGTAGGTTGCTACCAATTCCAAATCTTTATCTAGTACGATAAAGTCGGCATCGTAACCTTCACGGATTTGACCACAGACATCATCGATGTGAACAGATTTTGCTGGGTTGAGGCTGGCCATCATGACTGCTTCATGCGGATTCGCAATTCCCCATTCGACCACATTCTTCAAACCATCTTTGAGTTTAAGGATAGAACCTGCCAAATTGCCTGTCGATTTGAGGCGAGCAGTTCCATTAGCAACAACTACTGGGAATTCTCCCAACATGTAATCTCCATCTTCCAAGCCACCAGCTGTCATACAGTCTGTGATAAGGGCGATATTTTCAGTTCCTTTTTGCTTGAGCAAAATATCACAGGCCTTTGGATCTACGTGGTGACCATCACAAATCAATTCAGCGTAAGTATGTGGCAACTCATACATGGCTCCCACCATACCGAGCTCACGGTGAGTCAACCCACGCATTCCATTGTAGGCATGTACCCAAACACTCGCTCCAGCATCGACTGCTTTTTTAGCTTCATCAAAAGTCGCATTGGAGTGTCCAAGAGCAACAGTCACTCCTTCACCCGTAATTGTACGAACAAAGTCTTCTACACCTTCACGTTCTGGCGCAAGGGCAATTTTATTGAGCAGGCCATTAGCTGCTTTTTGCCAAGCACGAAACTCATCCATACGAGGATCTTTCATGTAAGCAGGATTTTGAGCTCCTTTGTATTTCTCTGTGAAATAAGGGCCTTCAAAATAGATCCCACGAATCTTGGCTCCACTTGCTTCCTGGTAACGAGCACCGATATTTTCAGTTACCGCAAGCAACTGCTCGTAAGAGGAAGTCAACGTCGTTGGCAAGAAGCTGGTAACACCTGTGCTAAGCAATCCTTCACTCATGGTATGAAGGGTTCCTTCGATATTATTATCCATGACATCGACACCGCCAAATCCATGAATATGGGTATCCACAAGTCCTGGGGCAATGCTATAACCGGTATAGTCAATCACCTCAGCTCCTTCAGGAATCTGTTCTACATGCTTGCCAAACTTGCCATCCACAAGTTCCAAGTAACCGCCACGACGAACTCCGTGTGGGTAGAAAAACTGATCCGCTTTAATATAATTAGGCATAATGATAACCTCCTTGATAGATTGATTCTAGAATTTATTATGTCAATTACATTATAAACCTTTCTTTTTCATTTGTAAATGGTATAGACCTATTTTCTAGAGATATTTTAAAAGAGCTGGATTTCTCCAACTCTTTGATCTTATTTTGATTTTACAGGTAGCTCTTGAGCAGCCTTGACAGCAGCTGCAATCGTTTCTGCGTAAAGTTTAGCACCTTCTTCAATCATGTTGCTATCATTTCCAAAGTGGACTTGGTCAGTTCCAGCCCAGATTTCAGGGTGTTCCTTAGCGACCTTATTCCAGTCAGCAATGCTCACATATGGATTCTTTTCAGCTAATTCTCTCGTATAAGCCGCATACTGCTCCACTGATGCATAAGTGTCCTTGCTCTTGTCTCCCTCATAAGGTGTCACCAGTATCAGATGGTGCCCTTTCGGTAGATTGTTCACGATACTGTCCAAATCATTCTTATAACCTTCAGGATTGTTGACTCCCGTTGCAATGACAACTGTTTTTAAAAGCGCCTTGTTCTGGCTATTATTGAGCATGATGTCATTGGCTTGCTTGGTCGTCCGACTAACCTGAGCATTGATATTTGCATCAGGAAGTGCCTCTTTTAAGGCTGTATTGGCACGTAAAGTCACTGAATCCCCAATCAGACTCGTTCCCTCAGAAATTCCTAGGCGACTGACTTCAGCTTGTTCAGCCAGAGTCTTTGTTTGTCCTATATTGGTCTGAGCTTGCTTGAAACCATTGATCATCAAGTCTGTCTCAAAAGCTCCAACCTGAGGAGCTGCAGCTATGATAATCAAAGTAAGTAAAGAAAGGGCGCCCACAACACTAGCACTAATAGGTTTGATATGACGCAGTTTAGTGATTTTTCTAACTAAAGCGTTGGTCTTACCAGCAATCAATGGCTCAATAATATAGAAGGATAGGATAGCGAAGAAATAGGAAAAGATAACGGTTAAAATAACAGCTGGCAGATTGCTCATCAACTGCGAAAAGATAATATAGAAAGGCCAGTGGAAGAGATAAACCGCGTAGCTGGTATCCGCTAAAAATGTGATTATATGAGGCTCTCGTATCTCAGGCGTTTTCTCATGCAAGACACGCGCAGCAAAAATCATGGTCACGGCCGCTAAACTTGCCAGTAAGAAACCGAATAGATAAGCAAACAGGTAGGTGAACTTGACAAAGAAAGTCAAGAGCACTAATACCAAAAGACCTGCAGCAAACACCAGTAAATTCTGACGAAGATCCCACGTCCGGTCAAACTGCTTGACTAAATCGCTCGTCTGACGAACCCCTACAACTGTCGCTAAAATGCTTCCTAAAAAGAAGGGATAGACATGGGTTAAACTTGAAAAGTAGACAGATGAATGGGAACTAGCCATTAGACTACCAATAAACATGGAGAAGAAGCTAATGATGAAAGCTCCCGCAGAAAGAAGAAAGACCATCCCTCTCAATTGACTACTAGATTTTGAACGTTTCGATAAGAACCAAACCGCCAATCCCCAGAGAATATAGTAGTGAACCTCAACAGCTAGACTCCAGTTATGAACAAAGAGATGCGGAATGAACTGGGATTCGTAACTTCCCCCTGTTAACATCTCATAGAAGTTGGTCATGAAACCAAAAACTCCAGCAATCTGGCCACCAATTCCAGCAACATAGTCTTGGCGAACTAGGAGGGTAAAGGGCATGGTCACCAAAACCATCAGAACCACAGGTGGTACGATGCGGTAAAACCGTCTCTTAAAAAAGCCTAGTAAATCAATCTGGCGTTTTTTCCCAAATTCTTCTAAAAGGAGGGCAGTGATCAAAAATCCTGAAAAAGTGAAAAAGACATCTACCCCAAAGAAGCCTCCAGGAAAGATTGTTTGAAAGAAGTGGTACAAGAGCACCAAAAGTAAACCTGTAATCCTAATCAAGGAAAACCATTTAATACGCATACGAGTTTATTCCCCACTCAATTAGATCGTAAAAACATCTAATTTTATTCCATAATACACCTTATTTTATCAAAAAAAGAAGAAAAATCCTAAGAGAAAACTTAGGATTTTGGCATTCTATTTTTACACTTTAAAAATTGCGTCCTGACTTGTTGTAGCCATATTTTTCTACAAAATACTCACGAAATTCCAAGAGATTGTCATTCATGATGGCTTGGCGTACTTGCTTCATCAGGTTGAGCAAGAAGTAAAGGTTGTGATAGCTAGTCAAGCGGATGCCAAAGGTTTCGTCAGCCTTGAGCAAGTGACGAAGGTAGGCGCGTGTGTAGTTCTTGCATGTATAGCAATCACACTCAGGATCCAGTGGCGTAAAGTCTTCAGCGAATTGGGCATTTTTGACAACCAAACGACCTTGGCTGGTCATACAAGTTCCGTTACGAGCGATACGAGTCGGCAAGACACAGTCAAACATATCCACACCACGAATAACCCCATCAATCAAGCTATCTGGCGCTCCCACTCCCATCAAATAGCGAGGTTTGTTTTCAGGAAGGAGTTGGGTTGTGAAGTCCAAGACTGCATTCATCTCTTCGTGCGTTTCTCCCACTGCCAAACCACCGATAGAGTAGCCTGGAAAGTCCATGCTGACAAGGTCGTGAGCTGACTGACGGCGAAGGTCTTCAAATCCTGCCCCCTGTACAATCCCAAACAAACCTTGATCCTCCGGACGACGGTGAGCCTTTAAGCCACGTTCGGCCCAACGACTGGTACGCTCGATGGATTTCTTAACGTAGTCGTAAGGTTGATAAAACTGAGGACATTCATCAAAAGACATCATGATGTCTGAGCCCAGATTATTCTGAATAGAAATAGCCTTTTCTGGCGACAGGAACATCTTGGAACCATTGAGATGGTTTTTAAAGGTTACGCCTTCTTCTGTGATATTTCGGCTATCTGCTAGGGAATAAACCTGGAAACCACCACTATCCGTCAAAATTGGCTGGTCCCAATTCATGAACTTGTGGAGACCGCCTGCGCGTGCGATGAGTTCATCTCCAGGGCGAAGCCAGAGATGATAAGTATTAGAGAGGATAATCCCTGATCCCATCTCCTTTAACTCTTCAGGTGACTGGGTTTTAACAGTGGCTTGGGTCCCAACTGGCATAAACATGGGTGTCGGGAAGGTACCGTGTGGGGTGATGATTTCTCCTAGACGAGCTCCTGTGTGTTTTTCTTTCTTAATCAAACGGTATTTGATTGGTGAATCTGACATTTTCTACCTCCGAAGCTGGGAAAGACAGTCCCAGTTCATACTTTGTGCCCAAAGGCATACTGTATGATTTTATCAAAAAAACCAGGAACTGTCACGAACTATGGTATAAGTGACAAATGTTTACCAATGCTTTCTGTTGCTTATCAATAGTTGAGTTTTCGCTTATTTTTATTTAAAATCATTTTCGTTGATTTTCGTCATTTTTTTAAATCGTATTCATCTTCGTATTCATTTTCATACTCACCTTTGCCCGTATAGTTGAGAAGGCTGCAATTTAGTTCTAATAGTTTACAAAAGAATCAGTGAGTAATGTCACTGTTTTTTTCCTTGTCTTAAAAGGAGTACTACTTTCAGGAAGACACCTAAATATGACTTAGAAACTGACAAAAAGGCCACCTGATTGGGTGACTTCTTTAGGGAGATTATTATGAAAAAGGTAAAATAAAATCTTATTAAATCAATGCTTTTGGAGGGTGTCCCCTCCAACTCCCCGACCTCTGGACAAGGTCTATTTTTTTGAAAAAATTTAAAAAAACTTCATCAAAACGCTTGACTTTCTCGGTATACCGTGATATAATATAATCAAGATAAGGAAAGGAGGTGAGGAAGTTGAACAAAGAAGATTGGCTTAGGTTACTTGAAAAGGCGATAGATAATATCCCTGAAACGGTAACTGCTATAGCAAGTCTGGTGACTGCAATAACAGTCGCAAGGCAAAACAAAAAGCGTAACCCCAACTCCCGCAAAAGAAAAAGGTAAACGCTAAGAGGTGGGGGCGAAAGCCCCTCACACCTCTATTTTATCAAATGAAAAGAGGAAAAGCAATGGTTAGTGCAATAGCTATTTTTATAATTGTGATCAATGTATATATCTATCTAAAAAATAAAAAGGACAAATAATATGAGAAAAGTTATTCAAGAATTACTTAACAGTTCTATTTCTACATCTGCTATTTCACAAGGCGCTGGAGTTCCTTGGACTACTGTTTCTGACCTCAGAAAAGGAAAAACAAGCATGGACAAAATGGCGCTTCTAACGGCAGAAAAGCTCTATGAATTTGCTATAGCTGATAAGCAGTGATTTCGGTCACTGCTTTATTTATACCCATATTCAATTTCAGCTTTGCGTCTGATGTCTGCTGCTTCTTTCAAATCTACGCTACTGCCTAAATATTTTGGTTTCTTGTCAACATTGATATAAGCAACATATCTCTTTTTTCGCTTGTTGTAGTAAACACCTCGAACTCCAGTCGTACTTTTAGCGGTCGGTCTGCTTGTCTTTAATGATTCAGGATCACTGATTTCAGCCATTCGCTCTTTTGAACTGCGATTGCGCTTGCATCCGCAACTAGAATATCGCTCTATCTGATTGCTTTGTAATTCGATGTGATTTCCGCAATGCTTGCAAATACAATTCCAGTAAACACGCTGATTCTTAGAATACGCTCTGTCAACAATCTTGAAGTTATCTGTTTCAGTTCCTGATAAATCTTTGAATCTCTCACGCTTTTTCTCGTCGTTAAGGCACCCGCAAGATTTGGTTCGACCATCCTTTAAATTTTGGGATTGAACGTGAACTTTATTACCACAAGAACATTCGCACAACCATAAGACTCTTCCTGTCTTAGTTCTTGAACCATCATCTGTGATAACAGTCAGACGGCCGTAAATGTTGCCTGTTAAATCAACCTTCCTCATTTTAATTAAAATATCTCGTTATCTTTCTCCATTTCAGCAAGCGCCGAGCTAGTCAAGACTTTTTCAGCAATATCGCCTTCTGCAATTTCTTCAGGATCATAATAATAGTCGATAATCATGCACTTCTCCATGACCTCGTTGTATCCACCACGAACAATATAAATATATTCGTCTGCCAGCCCTTTCTCTATGTCTGCTTCTAACTTTTCGATTAGTTCACTGTAATCGTAGCTAAAACTATAATTGCCGGCATCAATCCAAGCCTGAACTCTCATAGCTACCTCAAGGCTTAATTTGTCAAGGTCCTTTTTGCCATTTCTCAAGAGAGATATAGAGCTCTCCTGTATGCCGATCTCTTTTGCTAAGCGATAAGCTGAGATAGCCTTATTCATTAAGACCATCTCAACTCGTGATGTGTTAATAAGCATATATCACCCCGTTATCTACGTGACCTACTTTTTGAACTCCGTCAATCGGTTTCATGCCACGCCCCTCAATTAAGATGTCTCCATCTTTGTCAATCCAAAAATCCCAGCCATCTGCGTACTCTTCAAACGTTTGTTCATCCTTATATTCTGTTTCATAAATGCCAACAAGCACTTCTTTTAATTGTTCTTCAGTAACCATGATATTCTTCTCCTTAACCCCAAATTTTTTCTGAAATATAGTAAGTTCCGTAGTTAGAACCGTCTGCAATAACTTCGATGCCGTAGTAAGCACCAGCTTTGTGCATCACTTCGTTGAAGTGTACTTCTTTAGCTTCGCCGAGCATATTAGCGTATCCATATTTACCAGCTTGGCGCATTTTTGCTTCAACTGCATGCCATTGTTTTAAGTTATAGTGTTCTGTTTCTTCTTGTTCTGATTTAACGATTCCCCATGCGATTTTCATAGCTTCTGCGATATATTCAACTGTTGAACCGCCGAATCTTTTAGCACCACGTTTTGCTATTTCCCATGCTAGTGTCATAACTTCTTTTTTCATTTTTGATTTCCTCGTTTCCTTATCTTGATTATAGTATATCAAAATACTTGACGTACGTCAAGTATTTTGATAAAGAAATTTCAACTTTTTTTAATTCAGAAAGTACTTTCAGAGCAAACAAAAAAACCGCAAGCCTAAGCCTGCGGTTACAATTAGAACAATATTTTAGAAATTTTCCTTTCTTTATTTTAAAAATATTATTTAGTGGTAACAATTAGTCCATCAGGTAATACATCAAGTGCTGGTTTGTCTGAGCGGCTTCCATCTTCGTTGACGTAGTACCAGCCACCTTCAACTTTAACAAGTTCTTCTGAAGACATTGCTCCATTCTCTTCTTTGAGATGGTATAGTTTGTCCTTGTATTGAACCCAGCCAGTGACCATTGCTCCTGAAGCATCAAGATAGTACCATTTGCCATTCACAAACACCCAACCAATGGCCATTGCCCCATTTTCTTTGAGGTAGTACCACTTATCATTTTCTTTGAACCATTGACTGGTTAGACAATATCCTTTAGCATCAAAGTAGTACCACACACCGCCGATTTTTTCCCATTCTTCTTTTGGATAAGATCCGTCGGGGTGTTCCCACCACCAACCAGTATCATTTCTTTTCCATTTTGGCTCGGCTTCTTCGTCATCTAGTAAAACAATGTTCTTGTCGTATGGATTTGAAGAGTATTGCCACCAACGGATTCCGTCCATACTTGGGAAATATTCAAAGTCAGCGTTACCATCATTTAGCCCATAGCCGGCAATCCAAAGGCTATTTGGGAATTTAGCAAGAATCTGCTCATAATAGATATTATTGAGCGTGAATGGCTTGTAGCTGTAATAGATTGGCTCATAGCCATTTTCTTTGAGGATTTCCATGAAGCGAATACAAGCATCTGTATTTGCCTGTTTATCTCCGCTAGCGTGATCTTCGTAATCAAGACACAAGTATTTTACTTTTTGAGGCACATTATCAAGGAAGTAGCGTGCCTCTCGCTCAGCTTCTTCTACGTCTCCGCCGAACCACGCAAAATGGTAGAACCCGATAGGATTTGATTGTTCTACTTGGGCATGTCGGCACGGATTTAGGTAGCTTGTGCTTTCTGAGATTTTGATGATGGTATTTTGTGTACCCATTTCCTCCAAAATACCTGTAATATCGTATCCATTATGGCTAGATACGTCGATGAATAAGTCGTTTTTCTTCATTATTCTCTCCTAATCTTCGCTTGGTTCGTAGTATTCAAGAGCACGTTTGCTATCAGAAATTCCTGCAGTTGTTGGGTCATTTACAACGCCAATTAAAACAAGAATGTAAACGAATGTGTTCACACCGTCTTGGATATTTTTGGGAATTTCAAGACCGAATTGTTGAGCCATCAAGAAGATTGCCCCCAAAAGGGCAATAAGTGTTGCTTTATTTTGCAAACGCAATTTCCAGTTAATCATGTGTATTTCTCCTTTTATTGTTTATTTTGAATTAAATTTTTAAGCTCTCTCACGTCTTCACCAAGCGATTTCACTTGCTCAGCTAGTACTAAGATAGCCTTATTCTGTTCATCGTGGTTATCGAGCCGCTTGTTGGCTGATGTCTTGAATTCGTTCAGATTTTCGATATCTTTCTCTAAAATCGTAAGACGATTCTCTTGTTTGGTTGCTTTATCTTTCATCGAAAAATAAAGACCAATCACAGGGATAAGGGTGATGAAGATCTGTACGAGAAATCGTTCATATCCTGGCATATATCCCCCTTAATCAATCCGTGGCATGACCACGGTCAGAATGCCCTTCTGCAACATTTCAGCAAGAGGTTGTTCTTTCCAGGTGTACCCTTCCGACGGCTGCATCTGGAATTTCAGGATGGTAAGTGTTTCCTTCGGCCACTTCGGATTCGTGTCGTACGGATAAGGCATTGATACGATATCACCGTTCGCATAACGACGGTCTTTCACGAGCGGCTTGATGAACTGCGCAACCTTTTCATAAGTATTCGTTGGCATGCCCCCATTCTGGCCAATCGCAAGCGCAATGAGGACTTCAGTAATTGCTGATACGCTATCGATGTTCTCTTTGTTAGCTGAGAGATCAGTCTTAGCTTTTGCCAAAGTTTGAACTGCTTGTTCGATCTCAGCTTGCGCCTTCACGATTGCTGCTCCTGGATCTAATTCAGCTTTGATGATATCAAGCACTGCTTGAATCAAGACGTCCTCTTGCTCAGTCGTGCGGTCTCCTACCAGCTCACGCATGTTCGTACTGTATCGAGTCCCATCTTCTAAACGGATTTCAACTACTGTTCGGATATTATCGCCCGAACCACGAAGATATGGTCTGGTTGCTAGTTCGTAATTACTGATTGCCATTTGTCATTTTTCCTTTCACTTCTTCAAATTTAGTTTTGAGCTCTTCGTCAGATTCAATGATTCGTTTCATCTGCTCGAGTTCCATAGCGGTTACCGTGTAGAGAGCTTCTAGCATAGCCGATTGAGTGGCTTCATTACTGACTCGCTCGCTTAGTGATTTAATCGTCAGGCTGTTGATTTGTTTGTCTTGTTCGTTCATGCTGTTTTCTCCAATTTTTCTATTTTTTGATTGAGCTCTTGAATGGCCTTGATAAGATAAGGCACAAGAGCAAATGTTTTGTAAGAGTATGCACCATCTGGATTCTCAAAGAATGCTTCAGGAGCATATTTCTGGACATCCTGCGCCATGATACCGCAGGCGATGTCTTCTATTTTCCCATCGTATTCCTTACGATAACTATACGTCTTCAAGTTTTCGATTACATCGAGACCAGAAACTGTACTAGCTTCGATATTTGATTTGTAGCGACGGTCAGAAATTTCCTTGTTCATCGGAATCCAACTAGAACCGCCACCACTCCAAACAAAATACATATAGCCATTCTCGCTCAAGATTTGTTTGTATTGCGGAGAGTAAATCCAGTATCCAGATTTACCTGAATTCTTATTGTTATAGTAGATATCGCCTGTGACACGTAGGTCGCCATTTATTACCGGCGTGTTCCAAAAATACGCTCGATTATAACAGAACATTTCGCCCGATTCTTTAACGAACCAAGCATAATTTCCTGGAGCATCCCAAGTCGTGCCCCAATTAACCCAAAGAGCTGTTTTGCCCCAATTACCAGCACCATTGCTCATTCCTACATAAAACTGATTCTGACCAGTCAACCAGTAAGTTGACGGGTCTTTATCATGCGTACCAATTTGAAAGCCACCTATTCGACCTTTAAAACCTTCAAGCAAGGTCGCAGATACTACTACCGACCGAAGCTTGTTGATGAAGGCTTCTTTAGCTGCAAGCGTATCCGTGAAGATATCGCTTGAAACGAACATCCGAGCCATAGCCTGGTCCATAATCAGCTTATCAGCTGTGATGGTCCTTGAACCGATAATTTCAGCGTTCAGTTTCGCAAAATTACCCTCACCCACGAATAGTCTCTTGAAGTATCCATCAATGGCCGTCAATTCGTCCAGCAAGGTCTTACCTTTTAAACGAATTTTCTCAGCTTCAATCAAGATTTGATTGTTCGTCGCATTGATTTGCGAAACAATTGAACCTGCGCTGGTCAGATTTTGAACAGCCCACGAGCCAGTCAGTTGGCTTTGAACCGATCGAATCGCTTCGTTGGTGTCTTCTGGGGCTTCCGAAAAGTCTGTAGAGACTGTTCCGATTTCGACTTTTGGAAAAGCAATCCAAACAGTCGCAGCGGTGAATACATGCATGATTACTTCATTACTTGCATTTGAATTCTCTCTTTTAGTCAACTGAATATCATAGAATTTCCAATCGGTGGTTAACGAGACACCTTCAACAGTATTTCGATATCCTACTCGAGCTTGAAAATTCGTGTTATTGACAGTAGACTTTGCCCAAAAACTGAAACGCACAGATTTATTGCGCATTTCATCTGCTGTATTTAAGCGCATATCTCCGCCAGTTCTAAAAGTAACTTTCTGATTGTTTGCCTTTCCGTTAAAAGTCGATACAATCTTTAACGTATTAGCTCCTCTGAATTTCGTATTCGTATCTATACTTAAAGCAAGTTGTCCTTGCGTTTGCTCAATACTGTCATCTACATGATATGTTGAATAACGTTGATGAAGATCACGTTTAAACAATGAATTAAGAAATAGATTTCGTCCACCAGCCGAAGCCTTTGCAACCTCAACCTGAAACAACTGATTCGTCAAAGCCATGCGAGCAACCTTGTCAGCAATATCAGACTCGCTACGACCGATAATGCGCTCATACAGCTTGCTAGTCTCTTGCACTCGCTGGAAGTCGAGCAAGTTCGCTTTGCCAGCTATCTGAGAAGCGATATTCGCAAATCGGCCATCGACCGTCGTTCTGTATTCTGATATTTTTGCGTCTGCGTAGTTTTGACTGTTTTCAGGAGCAGGCTGATAAGCGCGCTTCATCGTGCCTTCATAGACATCAATTTCAGTTATCCAGACAGTCGCACTTTGCCCATCAGTTGAACCAAAATTATCAAAACGCAAAGAGAAGCCATCGTAATCACCACTATTAAATTGAACCGTGAAACGCTCTGCTTGTTTAGGAGAGAGACGTTGATTGAAGACACCTAACGTTTTCTTCCAAACGTCGTCTTTGTTGGACAACAAGCCTATCATGACCCTGAAGCCAGATACGTTTCCAGACATGAATCCTGTGAAAGAAAGCGTGTAGTCCGTGTTCTTCTTGAGCTGATTGTAGCGACCTGTCTGGATATAGCACAATCTGGCTTCTTTTGTGTCGAGGGTAAATAGCGGGGCAGAACTGTTCTTGTAAAAACCATGCGTTCGGTTTGTGAACCATTTTCCGTTCGTTCCACCCCAATTCTTATCTCCCAACTCTGCAGCTCCATTGATGACCAGGTTTGGACTGCCTAAATTAATTTCTTCAAATCGTCTTGTCAGTCCTCTTACATCTTCTACATGCTGAGACTTCGCGACATAGTCGTTCGAAATATTTTGACGAAGAACTGCGATATCAGCTCTCGCTCGCTCACTGATCTGTTTCGCTTCTTGAGCGAGTAAGCTGCTTGCACCAGCATTTCTCAACGCTTCTTCGGCTCTGCGTTTGGCTTCTTGCAGAGGACCATTGTTAAAACTGCTAAACCGTTGGTTGATAGTGTCAGACAGTTCTCTCTTGACTTCTTCAGCTCTGGCTTTTGCCAGTTCGACACCGTCCGCAATTTCTTGTCTCAGTAATCCTGCCTTGTGATCAAAGTCTAAGCCAGCATTTTGAAGAGCCTTTTCAAGGGCAATTTCTTGTGCGGTTCCTGTCACACCAAGGATTGCATCCGCTGCGCTAGATAAGCCACCAGAAGCTCTAGAGCCACCAACTCCTGCCTTATCATCAAAAGTCAGAGAGATATATTCTTCCTTCAAAGCGTCGAACTCATAAGCAATAGCTTTCTTGAATGCATCGACATTGTGCTTCCAACTCTTGAGATTGACCGTATCACCCATATGGACCACTTGCCCATCAAGTTCATAGGCTTCAATCTTGATAGCATCAGAGACCTTGTCAATGCCCTCATTTGAAAACTTAGCCTGTGCCCATTTCTGCAACTCTTCAACAGTTTTAGCATTGTTGTTCTCATACTCTTTTTCATTGATATAAGGGTATGAGTTGATAAGAGGACTATCAACAGTCACTCTGATAGTCGTTTCTGTTTTAGCACCTTCAGGTTTAAAAGTCGATTTAGCATGGATTCTTGTGACAACATTCTGACTGTTCCTTGTGCGTTGGTAGTCTTTAAGATTCTTGTGTGTCGTGATAACAACACCACGATTCTCACCACGACTCTTTTTGACAGTCATCGCAAAGTTATCACGAACCAGCTCGCCTTCCCATGTACCAACTATACTGTGCTTACCGTCCAGCAATACAGAGTACAGAGTTTCTGTTTCAGTTGTGTTGAAGGTCCTACGATCCTGGATATCGCTACTGAAAGAAAAATCTCCCAAAGCAGTTTTTGTATTTTGGACCATGCGAGAAAGAGCCATGCCACAACTCTGACTAGTCACGCTAACTGGTGTGATAGAACGTTTCATCACATCGTCTGAGATATGATAGGCTGTGATTTCCAGATGGTCATTGTGTTCAACGGGTTTCTTGATACGAAATAGCTGCGCACCAAGAACAGGAGCCGGAGCCTTTATCAGCATATCTTCTTTGATGAGCTGATAAATACCAGAATCAGAAATAGGATATTTCACAGTTAAGGTGAAATCGCCATTCATGGTCTCTTTAACAATCGCCGAAGTAGTTTCATGAAGTGGCTCTCCGTTCCACCGAACAGTTCTCACATCTTTATTAAGTAGATAAAGCAATTATGCCCACCCCCAAACCGTCTCGATTTCAAGCGATTGAATACCTTGACCTAGAACAACCCCAACATTCTTCACTTTCGCTGGATCGACTGTGATAAAATCCCCTGACCATTTCACTGGTTTCCCTGTTGTCATTTTAAAGCTAGGATTGTCAGGATTGTTGACCATCACAAGCGACTCAGTAAGACTTTCAAGGCGAATGACCTGACCAGCGATTGTAAATGAAGTCTCAGAAGCGCTCTGGCCAACGATTGTGATTTTAGGAAATGCAAGAGCAGAACCTTGAACGGTCAAGGTTCCGCTTCTTGTCAACCTCTGTGTGTCAGTAGTTTTGAAGTATTTGGTAGGGTGGCAAGTGAAAGTTGCCTTGGTCATGTAAAGACCAGGTTTCACTTCTTCAAGGTCGCTTACATTGACCTTATAACACCAAAGACGAGTTGTTTTGACTCGCTCACTCTCTAGCCAGAACTTCTCACGGATAAACAAACTCATAAATTGGTTCATCTGTTCTTCAGTAGGTTTAACCAAGTAAATCGTATAAGTTTTCTTGACCAGTTCCCTATGCTTGTTTGTCTGAACAATTGCACCACTGATACCGCCATGCTCCAAAAGAGCTGTCTTGCTGTCTCCCAGAGCGATTGAGGGAGAATCATGGACAATGACCTTAAAGGGAAAAGACGATGTTCTCACACCGTCAATCACAAGCTCATTATGTTTTACCATGCAACCCCTCCTCTCAATTGTGTCTTACGTTGCAATTCGTCAGCAATCCGCTGCGCTACCTCATCAGCAATCCGACTGATGTCAGATTCTTCTCTGACAGTGTTACCAGTAATAGTAATGTTGATGGTCGGTGAAGTTCCACCCATTGTCTGAGCAATACCTCGACCGATAGCACCAAGTGTTTTATCATTGAGTGGCAATACCGCCTCATTTCCAGCTTCACCACCAACCATAAGATTATTGCCATTCATTCCGAATATTGTCGGTTTCGTCATGATACCACCTTTGGCATACCATTCGATGCTGATGCTTGGCACTCCTTGGCTCAACCAATCTAATGGGTTGGCCGAACCACTTACAGAGAAGTGAGGTAGTGGGATGTGTGGCCAACTAATGCTGAAGTTGAACAATCCTTTGATAGTATTGATAGCCGTACTGACAAGGTCCTTCGCCCCATTGATAGCACTACCGATGGAATTTTTAATCCCATTCCACACGCTTGATACTGTGCTTGAAATGCCATTTAATACGCTTGATACTGTTCCTGAAATCCCATTCCACACACTTGATACTGTGCTTGAAATAGCATTCAAGGTATTTGATATAAATGACTGTATCGCTGAAAAGATAGTTTGAGCCACGATTTGGATTCCTTGCCATACACTTGAAAATACTCCCTTTATAGTTTCCCAAGCGCCTGACCAATCACCAGTGATGATCTGCATAACTGCTTGTATAATCCCAAGCACAACGTTTATCGCAGTCTCAACAACTGTCTTGATAATTTCCCAAGCGGTCGTGATGACCAATTGAATATTGTCCCAAGTAGCTTGAATGAGTGGACCTAGATAGGTCATGACTGTATCTATAACTGCTGAAATAGCATTCCAAACAGTCTCGGCACTTGTCCTGATAAGTTCCTGGTTCTCCGTCCACCAAGTGACGACTGTCCCAAAGATGCTCATGACAAAACTAGAAATCTCTGATACGACTGCATTGATAACTTCAAGAATCGCATTCCAAACGATCGTGACCGCATCTCGAAAACCTTCGTTTGTATCCCAGAGATATTTTAAAGCAATTACTACTCCTGCAACAGCAGCTGTAATCGCTAAAGCTGTCCCAATAATTGGGAGAGCAGCTGTAATCATTGCACCAATCGAAATTTCCAAAGCAGTTGCAGCCGCTTGTAGTGTTAAAAATATAGGGGCAATTATACCTACAATAGCCACGACAGTACCCATAACCACTACAAACTCTTTAATTGGCCCAGGTAAACTGCTAAACCATTCAGCAAGCCCCTTTACAATATTTCCTAACATTTCAAAAACAGGAGCTAAGACTTCTGCAATTGCAGCACCTAGTTCAGACATGGCCAAAGTAGCTGAATTTTGAGCTGTCTTAAATTTGTCAATAGGATCAAGCGTAGATTCGTATGTTGAAGATACTAGTCCTGCTGATACTTGGGATGTATAGCCTAATTCTTCAAAACTTAGTGCTCCACGTTTGATTGCGTCAACCATTTGAGGAGCTTTTTTTGCTCCAAAAATTTCCATCGCAGTGCTAAGAGCTTCTGTCTCGCTCTTACTATTTTTGATAGAATCAATGGTTTCTTTCAACCCCTCTGTCATAGATTTGCCTTTTTTGGCATAAGCTCCCGCAGCCTTTGTCAAGCCTGATAATGCGGCAGATGAATCAACACCATGTTGTTCCAATTGGCCAATAAGAGTTACTGCTTCTTCAAAACTTAGACCTAGTAACTTAATTTGAGGTGCACCGTCAGTTGCCTTTTTCATCAGGTCATCTACCGAAACACCTGTAGCTTGAGCCACGAAGGTAGTCGAATCTAAAACAGCAGATAAATTTTCAACAGACAATCCATAAGCTTCCAATGCTTGTTTTGATTGTATGGTCGCATTAGTTACATCAGAACCATTTATTTCTGAAAATTTGATAATGTCCTCTGAAGCATTTTTCAATGCTTCTCCGGTCAATTGAAATTGTGTGTTGACTTCTCCCACGGCATTCCCGACAGTTGAGAAGTCCGTTGGTAACTCTGTCGCAATATCATTTGCGATTCTTTGCATGCCTTCAAGTGCTTCACCACCAGCACCAGTTTTTGTGACAATGGTATCCATACCTTCATCTACTTGACGAAAGGCTTCAAGAGCACTCTTCCCGAAATCAACCAATTTTTGACTGATATCTGATAGTTTTTCAGAAAATTGATTGAGCAATTCAGCTTTTAAGAGATTGTTTGTTTCGCTTAAGGTTCCGCTCGCTTGTTTGCCAGCACTCCCAAGATTATTCATCTCTTGAGAGAGATTCGAGTAAGCTGTTTTAGCTTGATTCAACTGGGTTTCCATTTTATTGGCTTGTGTGGAATTTTCACCAAATTCTTTTTTGGTGAGCTCCAGTTGTCGTTCTAAGTTTGAAATCTGCTTATTGACAATATCAGACTGTGCGCCAATCTTTTTCTGAGCAAGAGCATTTCTCTCGGCTTCACTAGCGTTTGAACCTAAAGCACTTTCTTGCAGTTTAAATGAACTTGTCACCTTCTCCATCTCGGATGCTAGTTGGCTCTGTTCATTCTGCAAATTGTTTAGCTTACTGATATTGTTCTCTGTCGCTTGACCGTTTCCAGATAATGCCTGGTTCACACTTGCAAGCTTACCCTCATATCCTTTTAGGACGTTTTGAGTAACTTCGACTTCGCGTTGAAAGGCACGGTACTGATCAGCACCGATATCACCATTTTTGAATTGTTGCTCCACCTGAGACTGAGCTTGTCTCAAGGTTTCTAGTTTCTCCTTGGTCGTCGAAACTTGCTTTTGCAAGACTTCTTGCTTCTGAGTCAGGAGCGTTACGTTGCCTGTATCAAACTTCAAGGCCTTGTCAATCTGTTTCAACTCCTGACTTGCATCAGTAGCAGCCTTATTGACATTTTTCAGGGCCTTCTGCAAGGGTTGCGTGTCGCCATCGATTTCAATTTTGATACCTTTGATATTTCCTGCCATATTTCCTCCTTTCACAAAAAATAGAAAAGCGCTGAGAGAATTTCTACGACTGATAATGCAGTCAGTCCACGGAACTTGGTCTCAGAATCGCTCTCTCAGCACTCATTTTTTTATTTAAAAACTGTCAAAATCAGCTTGCGTGGCTTTCCGTTCGCCACCCTTATCCTCACTCCGTAAATTCACATAATCCGTCTGATAATCCAGAGCCATTCCGATTGAGATGTGCTTTAGATCATCGATAGACAGACCAGTTTCTTTACAGCAAGACAAGTATGACTCTACTGTGAAGATTTCTTCGCTAGCTGATTCTGATTCATCTGGTGCTTTTTTGTCGTCATGCTCGCATTCAGCATTTCCATCAGCACAGGCCCAACTTCCTGAATCGGGAAGACTTCCATTTCCATGAAGAATTGTTCATAAGGCTTGATGTGAGGATTTGCAGATTTAGCAAAGGTCCAAAAAAGACGGTTGAAAAAGGTCATGTCAAAATCTGACAACATAGAAATATCAATATTAGTCGCTGTCAACTCCTTGTCGGTCTCCAGCTTATTCAATTCATTCATGAATGATTGATTTTTCAACATCGAGAACAAATCTTGAAAATAATCTTTTCCAAATTGTTGTTTGTAGGCGATAGGAGTATAGCCATTTGTGCCTAACTCATACTCCTGATCGCCAACCAAAACGATTTTACGCATAGATTTTCTCCTTAAGCTGCCACCGCAGTAGGTTCATACACTTTCTTGAACCAGTTGTCATAAATTTCTTTATTATCAGCTGATGTGATAGAACGTTTAACAACTGAATCTAGAGGACGAGGACTTGCCTTAAAGCCAAGTTCACGCTCGTTGACGTTTGTACCATTTTTGGTTTTTGAGCCATTGCCTGGACGGCTTGCTGAACAGTAGTAAAGGACGTGACGTGTTTTATTCTTGTCACCTGAAAATTCAAACATCAAGGCAAATGATGTGAATTCTGCATCAGCTTTTTCAGTCAAAACACCCGTCTGAGCATCTTTGATTTCACCCAAAATCTTAGTCGCAAACATTTCAATAATGTGAGAGATTTTGAATTTCCCTTCATACCCTTCATTTGAGTTCATGAAGTGATAATCGATATCGTCTGCTTTGATTGGTGTTGATTCACCCTTTGGATCCAATGTTAATTCCATTGCACCAGGAAAACGGAAAATTTCATCATAAGCAATCACTCCATCGGCACCAATCGATTTAATTGGCGCAACGTGAACATTTTTTAAACCATAGGTTACTTTATTTTCTTGAGTCATGTCATTCCTCCTTAATATAGATAGATCGTATAAGACTTGACATAGAGTCTTTCCGTCTCGATAAATGTTTCTTCTTGAACATCGAAAAAGAGCTCGTGGGTTGTCCACAGCTCTTCCAGACGTTCTTCCAAATCTTCATCCTTACTCTCAAAAGCCAGCTCAACCGTCACGCTCTTAATCTGATGATTAACCGTGTTATCAGCTGCATTGATGGCTGGACTTGATTCATAATAGACTAGGTAAGGTAGGTCAGGAGCGTTCCCAGTTTTAAACGCTCGATAAGTGACAGGCAAGTTTGCCTGTTCCAAAATAGCAGCAAAGTCTGATAGCTTCATTTTCCAATCTCCTTGATACGCTTCTCAAAGTTTTGAATTGCTTTTTCTTCAGCGGGCTTGATGTGGATGATACCAGCGACACGACCACCATTTCTTGAAAGGTGCCCGTTCTCAAGTATGTGAGTAAGACTTGCAACTGCGTTGAAGACAACAAAAGAGCCGTTGGCCAGCTTCTTCTTTTTCCAACTTCTACGATACTTTCCGTACCGTTTCGGACTTGTCTCCTTCAACTCATCCACAGTCTCATCAGCTATTTGCTCGGCAATCTTATCCACTTCTTCAGTAACCTCATCAGAGTAAGCTGCAAGCTCTTTCGCTATCAAATCAGCAAGGTCATTACTCATTTCAAGACCTCTGATAAAGTCAACTCTAAAATTTCAGAATCGAAAGGATAGGTTTTCAAAATGCGATATTGCTTGCCTTCGAACTTCGCAAACTCTTGATTCTCATACTCAAAATTTCGAATCTCAACGACCAAACTCGGCTTTAGACCTGCCTGGTTTGCCTGATAAAATTCAGAGCGAGTGACCCTCTTTTTGCGACATAAGAGAGTAATTTCAACATCTTCAGAGATTGGTTGTAGTAGCTTATCCTTACCTGTAACTTTCTTAGAGATCAGCGTGATTTCATGATTCCACATTCTTGACCTCTTTCTTTGATGCTATCTGTAAATTATGCAGTCGCCATTGAAGGTGACGTGGCATATCCACCCCACCCTCGTAGCGATAAGCAGCATAGTCAACGATAAACATTTCATGGTCAGCACGCTCACCGACAAGCTCGATACCGAGATTATCGGTCAATTCAGTGATGACACTTGAAATGATTTTTTTTAACGGCTTGTCTCTCAAGCTGGTTGAAATACCCAACTTAAGCTTCAGCAATTCCAAAAGCTGACCTTCGTCCATGTTTACTCCTCAACTTCCTTAGCAGGCTCTTCAGCAGTTTCATCAACTGTTTCTTCCTGCTTAACTGCGGGCTCTTCCTTCACTTCTTTTGTTTCAGGAGCTGGCTTTTTAGGTTCATCATCTCCCAAAACTTCAAGGAAGATAGACCCAGCAGTGTTAGCACCAGTCAAAAGGCCATTGGTAAAGCTATCTGTGGGCTCATATCCTTCACGAGGAAAGATATCGCCAACAGCATAGTCATGTTTTTCAGGATCAGCCAAGTCCTTGAAAGGACGGATTACTTTATAGCTCATACGTTACCTCCTTAAGCTACAACATCAGTGTAGGTTCCGAATACCCCAGCATCTTCATCAGTCTTCTTGATGTCAAAACGTAGGTATGATGCAAGGTTTTTACCAAATTTATGATTGTCTTCCCAATTCACGCTCAATTCCATACGGTCAAACAATGTAAGGAAGTATTCAACATCTCCGATAAAATACTTCATTTCCCCTTCTTGACCCAAAAGAGTGTCATCAACAGGGTAGATAGTTTTTCCAGAGAATGAATATCCTGTTGGTGAAGTGATGTCAGGTTGAAGCATGTAGCGGCCGTCCTTGTCCTTAACTTTATCCAATGCGTTGAACATAGAGTCAGTAACAACAAGAGATTTTTTATAAACAGATGAAATCTTAGTATTCAAAATATCTTTAAGTCCATCATAACCGCTAGCATTTACAACTTTTGCAGTTTTCAAAACATCCGCAACAATTGCCAATTTTGTTTGTTCGTCCTGATCTTGAATATCTTCTTGCATGATTCCAATAAGGTCATATTGTGCATCTTCAATCGCTTCACGAGAGATAGGAAGTTCCCCACGATAAGTCTTAATTTTGTAATCTACTTCAGTGATTTTTGTTTTTCCTAATTCTGGATTTTCTTCAAGTTCACCAACCTCTGTCATCTTACGATTTGATTTCTTCATGACTGGGTAAGTACCTGAGCCACTTGTTACTTTTACAATATGGATTAGATTAAGCAGCGGGTTCTGACGTTCAGGTGTTTTTTGTGGTTCCAAAACCTCTTTCGGAATAATCGCTCCTACATCTGTTGTTTTAACACCTGTGCGTTTTTGTCCACGAGAGCGGATGAATTCTAGTACTGCGTCACGTTTTTCCAATTTCTGTCCTCCACGTTTTTCTTGACTTGGGTAAGTCGGGGCTTTGCGATTCAATTCTTCAACTTGATTTTGCAAATCTTCGATTTCCTTTTCAAGTTGTTCTTTTTCTGCCAATTTTTCATCCAATTCTTTTTGAATGTCTTCCAGGTTCTTTTCAACTGCTGAAACTTCTTCATCATTTCCAGCTTGATCCAATTTCTTCGCTTCAAGTTCAGAACGCTTGTTCAATTCTTTGATTGATTCTTCAAGTTCTACCACTTTTTCTGCTTTGTTGCGCATGCGAGCGCCTAAAATCAATGATTTGTGCATAGGTTAAATTTCTCCTTAATTTCTTTCTTGCGCTTGTCCAGCGCTTCACGATTGGCACGCTGTTGACTTTCAAAGTCTTTCTGTCGTGCAGCAATTTCCGTTTGAGGATAGGCTGGGAAAGTACATGGACTCACTTCAAAGATTTCTAATTCTAAGATAGTGTCCAGGTACGAACCATCTGCTTGCTCTTCCGTATTGATTTTGATTGGGATGAAACCAAAGCTACATCCAATCACATCGCCACGCTGAACACGAGCATAGGCCCCAACAGCTTGCGGGTCATCCTTATTGATGATGATATCACCGTAAAGTCCGATTTCATCAACTCCTAAAATGACCGTCCCGTTACCAGTACGACCAAGCACTAAACTATCATCATGGTTAAACAATGCCCGGATGTCAGCGTTTTGAATTGCTTTTTCAACACCTTCACGCTTAATCACTTCAAAGTAACCTGGCCATAATTCAGTAACTTCATCAAACTTGATAAAGTACCCACTCAAAATCAAATCACCAGTTTCACTTTCTTCTCGTGTTTTGAACTGAGCAGTGCGATAGCTATTCCGTTTGTTCATTCTCTTCCTCACCCCCTTTCAGTTTCTTCTGGTCCCCAAGTCTGTCTTGCGGTAGATAATTTTCAAGAGCAAGGAGCTCATCCATATCAGGATCTGGTGGCATCCCAAGCCAATCTCTCCACTCATTTCGACGCATTGCCATGCTTTTAGTCATCTGTTCAGCAACTGAAGATAACTCTGTAATGTCATACGAATAAAGCGAGCGAGCATTAAGTTTGAAATACCGATTATTTGAAACGAGTAAGTCTCTCGTTAAGGTCTGAGTGATCGTCGTTGCAATGCTCATGACCGTTGTATTGACAAAGTTGTTGTATTCTTCTTTGTCAAAGCTACCAACTCCCAAAATAAAAGCTGGAACTCCCAAAAGCCCAGCAACTGTTTTCTTGTCAATTTCAACAGATTCATTAATAGCGATATCTTTTAAGCTAAGCGGTTTAACCTGCTCTACACTCAACAAAGCGTCAGGAATAATCCACGGCTCACCTGCCTGACTTGTTGCTAAATATTTCTTAGCAACCTTGTCTCGTCCCTCTTGCGTGCCCAATTCTCCATTCGAAGAATCAACCTTAACAATCAGGCTAGGAACGTTCTTGCCATTCATAAAGCCTTTTTTGATTTGAGTAGCAAGGTTTAAATTCCTAACAATATCCCTCAGAGCAAGTCTATATCCAGTTCCTACAAATGGATTGTCTGGATCTGGGTTGATTACAAAGTGGACGATTTCGCTTGGGTTGTAGTCGATACCACGATAATTCACGATATAACCAACATCATCACTTTTGAAAGAAACCTCACTCATTGCGAATGGTCTCAAGTTCAAAATATAATCATTCACAGGATCATACTCAACATGAAGAACTGAATTTCCGTCACCAAATAGCAACAGGTCACGCACAATCTTGAAAATCCAAGTTTTGCGAGTCATATTGTCGCATGGGTTTACATCGATCTTGCGAGCCAGTCCGTCTTTTATTCGGATATCGCCTTTATCAGTATTCTCCATCAAGTGAATAGTCATGTTAGACACCATGTCAGCAATTTTGTTGACCGCAGCAATCACATCAGGATTGCGGGCCAAAGGCACATAGCTATCACCGTCAATATAAAGTCCAAAATCTGAATGAGTGATAACATTCGTTCCACCTCGACTCTTACCACGTTTCAAAAACCTATCTAAAAGCCCCATCTTTCCTCACCTCCTTTCTCTAATCAAAGAAGCTCATGACATTCTGATTCTTACCAAGATTAGCAAGAGCTTGAATGCAAGCAAAAACGCTGGCATCGAACAAGTCAATTCTTGCAGTACCACCGTCACCATCTAATTTCTCATATTGCACAGCATCGTCCACCTTTTCAATTGCTCTAACGTTGCTCACACAGTATTCGTAAGCGTCAGAATGAAGATAGTAAAATTCTTTATTCTTAACTTTGAACTCAATCCGTCTGAACCCCTCTGATTTCAGATAAAAAAGCTGTGGTTGGTCAATCATCTTAAACCGAGCTTGTTTCATCTTCGTCAGAAACTCACGGCCAAACTTCCTATCCATCCCAACAGCAGCAATCTTGAACCCTTTCTCCCTCATCTTGATGAACCATTTGACAATATCATCATAGAGGACGGTCGGAGTGTTGCTCATCGTCAACCAACCATCAGACTGCCACCCAAAAAGTGGAATCCCGTCATCGTTGGCCTTTTTCTGAGCGTTGACACGAGGGAAGAAAGCATGTGTGATACAGATATCAATATCTTTTTCACCATCATGATAGACACCATAGAGAGCAGCAGCGGTTAAGTCGTGCAATCTTGACAAGTCAGCACCACCGTACCATTGTATAGGCAAGCGTGCCAGCTCCTCTAGGGTCCAATCGTATTGACTATCTGAAGCAATGAACTCATCAGGATTGAAGTAAGCATTCATAGAGTTTGTGAAGACATTCAAAGTCTTGTTAAAAAACTCATTTCTTGTCTGTGGATCATTCATAGCCTGCTCAGCTTCTTCTCTCAGAGCTTTGAGCGATACCGTCACACCCCACGATGGGTTGGCTTTCTTAAGCACATTCTCGTCTAGGTAATCACCGACATCTCCATCTGTTGACTGGTCAGCTTTGCAGATAAACATAAACAAGGAATCATCCTTGACCAATTGCTTAAGGACCTTTTGACAGTATTTAAGACGGTTAGCAAGGAAACCAGTAGGAATATCACCAGCCGTAGAGATAACAAAAAGCATACTGTTTCGGTATGCTGACATTGTTTTCTTCATAAGACCGTACTTCTTGCTGTTTCTCATCGTGTGAGCTTCGTCTAGGATAATTACGTTACCGTTCAATGAGTCCAAACGACTTTCATCGTTGGCCAGTGCCTGGATAAAGAAAGAACCCTCAATACCAAAATTAGCAGTGATTGAGTGTTCCTGGTTGTTATCCTTGATACGAATGTTCTTGTCATTCCATCGCTCTACATTGAATTTTAAGAATCCAAAGGCTTCCATAGCTTGCTTAACCGAGTTGGCCACGATGTAGCATTTTGAACCGCTATCCGTGTCTAATATTTGATAAGCAAGTGCGATTGCAGCAGTAAATGAGGTCTTCCCATTCTTCCGAGCAAGCATGATAAGCGCTTCTTTGAACCTGCGCTCGTTTGACCCCTTGTAGTAAAACCCAAATAGATTAACAACCACAAAGTGTTGCCAGGGTTGCAAGAGCAAGGGTTTGTTACGGATAGACACCGCAAACATATCATCACCCTGCTGATGGACTATCGTGTTTTCGATGAAGTGGACAACGAAATCAACGATTTCCTCATCCATGTCAAATTCTGGATTCTCAAGATCACGAATGAACCTTTCAGCAGCAAGAATATTCTCCTCGCAATGTTCCTCTCTGTGAGAAATGACGTGCCGAGCATACTCTTTCGCTTTATCAAGATTACCCATTGCCAGTCACTCGCTTCTTCTTGATTTCGTTCTTGAACTTCAGTACCTCAGTAAGAACTGAATCACCTTCTTGTTCTACTACCTCACCGAGCGACTTAGGATTCATCATCAACTGATTAGAGTAGCTGAGGATGTCTTTTCTCAAAATTTCCATCGCTGTCAAGATTGGAACTTTGCGCTCATTTTCAGCACCAGCCTTATTGACGTAGGTGTCTGTTACTGGATAACCCATGTCAGCATAATCTTGAGCAAGTTTCTGATACTGATATAGCATACCTGCAAAGATGTCAATGATCATTTCAAACTCTTTACGATAAGTGCCCAAATCTTTCATCTGCTTGACCACTTTTGACTTAATAGACTTCGCTGTAATTGGTTTAGCCAAAAACTACCTCCTTTCGTCAAAATAGCTTAGTTTTTACCCCCTTTTTGTTTGAAGGCCCCCGGCTTGGAAAAAGTTCCCTTCACCGGTACCCTACTGGCCAAAATGATTTTTCAAAAAGAGGGGGGACTAAAAATTTTCATTTTTCATTTTTGAAAAAATTTAAAAATTCTTTTTTTCTTTTTTTCTGCCAATACAATCCTTGATTGATTACTCTATCGTTCACTCTATCATGAAACGTATTGTGTTTCTTATTCGTCAACGGCAAACAATTCCATTCAACGAATTCAAGTTCAGGGTATTCAGATACAGGAAAGATATGGTGAACCATTTCTGCTTGAACAGAAATTCCGTAACGCAAACTTTCTTGACAAAGATAATCATGCTTACGCATTATCCTATCACGGAACTTCTCCCACTTCTTAGATCTCAAGGATGGTCTGATAGGTTTGTTATACATCTCAAACCTCCTTTCTCAATGCAAAAGGGACAGGCCTTTGACCTATCCCATCTCATACAAGAAATCTATGCTACCATAATAAACCTTTTTTTGTGAGACTTCAAGATGCCTTTTGTCTCATTTTATTTTGTTTATAAAATCATAGGCCAATACAAAAACAAATACGAGTGGTAAGAAAAGAAATATCAATCCGTTCTCAACTAACTTTAATACATCACTTTTCCCCCAATCAAAAATAACGACTAAAAAAATTAAGGTTAAAAAATAGACAACTAGATATCCTAAAAATAATCCCAATGTTTCATCCTCCAACTATACCAATTTTATCCCTCACTTTCACATATCTTATATTTTGTTAAACTCACTCTAAATCTCAAACCCTTACTAATCATGGGTTTTGAAGAGTTTCATTTTTTCAGTTTATGCTTAACTCATTATGTGAAAGTGATATCTAAAAAAATTAAATGACAAAGTTTCGTAAAGCATCATCAAGCTCTGCTTGTTCTATCCCTATGTATCTAAGAGTAATTGCAGGTGATGAGTGATTGAACATTTTCTGTAATGTCCCTACGTCCTTTGTCTTGTTGTAATATTTATAGCCGAATGTCTTGCGCATTGTATGTGTTCCAACATTATCAATGCCAAGTTCTTCAGCTGCTTCATGTATGATTTGATAGGCTCGCTCACGAGTGATTGCTTTATTCTGACCTTGCCTACTCTTGAATAAGAAATGATGAAATGGTTTCCCCTCGACATATCTCCTCATTTCTTTCTTGAGTTCTTTTGTCATCCGTCTTGTAATCTGCTTGCCAGTCTTCCGTTCTCTCAGTTTGATGTGCCAACCTTGAACATCTTTAACTTTCAATGTGAGTATATCTCCGACTCGCAAGCCCGTATTCAGGCCTGTAATGAATAGCATATAATACATCTCATTCCACTCTTTGAGATAATCTTTCATTGCCTGAATGTCATCATTATCTTTTATCGGTGATACAAATTCCATGTTCTACCTCCTTTCCACAAAGCAAAAAGCCAGCATTTGCTGACTCTTGACGATACTTCTGTTGGACAACTTTTCTGACTAGAATTAAGGATGACTCCTAAAGTGTGATGTGTGTTTTTGTTTCAGAAGTTCATGCTATCATAATAAACCTTTTTTCATGAGACTTCAAGATGTCTTTTGTCTCAATCTTATTTACAACTCACCTTTCAGTATAGCGTACTGTTCTAAGATAATCCTCCTCCTTCTATAAATTGTGGCTTTGCTCATGAATTTCTGTTCTGCTATTTCTTCCCATCTCAGTTGAGGATATCTCCAGCGCAAATTAAAGATTTCCTTGTCTTCATCAACTAGATTGATCAGGAGTTTGTTAATAATCCCTTTGAAGCCTTCGAGAAATTTTAAGGTTGGATCATCTGCAATTCTGATCGCGATAGTTTCGGTAGGTTTGCTTATTCCTACGCTAGGACCACTTTGAATATCTGGGTTTCGAGTTTCTAGTTCTAGCCTTCTCAAATCTATTGTACGTTGAATATTTTGAAATTTGAAAAGTTCTCTGTCTAATGTTTTGAGGTCTTCGTCGCTCAATTTCTTCAAATCCTACCTCCTCGAAATCTTCGTGATTGCTTCCACTTGATAAGCTTACCGTTGTTATTGTTGTTGAAATAAGCTGGCAATCTTGCTGTTGGACTTTCTTTATAGATCACTTTTTCAACGACCTGGACTCCAGGCATCATTTCATCATCTATCCACCCAACAAGCCAAGCAGGATTTACATCATAGGTTTTAGCAATCATTTCAATTTGCTTAATGGACGGATATCCACCACGTTCATACAAATGAATTGTATTTTGGGAGACACCTGTATCTCTGGCCATATCTTTGACAGATAGACCTAGGTCCTCTCTAAGTTCTTTCAATCTTAGCTGCATCTTGCTCTCCATTTCCTGGTATTAGCTTTTATGAATGCAGCCTGCTCTTGCATCTGCTTCCATTCGTAATCCATGATGATTTCAAGTTGATTGTTACAAAGACCTTTTAAGAAATCATTTTGAGCTTCTAGTTTCTCAATATCCTTATAGGCTCTTTCATACAGTTCATCTTCCAGAAATCTAATGCGCTTTGCCATTGCTTCTTGAATGATGATGTAAGTTGGTTTCTTGTACTTTGTCATTACAATCTTACCTCATCTCCTACAATTCTTCCAACTCAAAATACTCTGTCAGCTCGTTCTTCAATTCTTCCAGAGTTTCACATCGTCCAATTAAATCCGACACATCTAGCATTGTGTCCTCTTTATTCAACGTGTTCTCTGCCACTGCATCTGCCACCCATTTTGGATGTGTACCAGCTCGAGAAAATTGATCTTGTGGCAATAGCTCTAGTAATGCTTCGTATCGTTCTTCTAGTGAAGTCAAAGCGCCAAGCGTGTCAATAAATGCAGTATCCGATTTTCTTTTTTTAAAAATTTCTGGGTAATTTTCTTCTGCAATCTCTGCATAAATAGCAGACCATTCTTCGTCTGAAAAACTTGATTTTTCAACTAGTGCACCGTATTCAATTAATTTACCGTTGACTCTCACTTTGTAGTTCATAATTTTACCTCTTCTCCAACTTTCACATTATCATACACGTCCTTCGTAATCACGAACACACCGTAATCACGAATTGTGATTGTGTATAGCTTGCCATGTCGTCCTTTCTCAACAACTTTACCGAATATCTCAGCGCCTGCGTTATCTGTCTTGTAGACAACCATTGGCTTCTTCTCTTCTAAATCTCGAATCCTGTTCATCTGCCAGATGTTCAATCCGGCAGACAGCAGAATCCATATTGCGATGAATCGTTTCATGTCTCCTCCTCAAAATAAAATTTACCATTAAAAGGCTTGATTTCAATAATTCCATAATCTAAACCAAGTCTTGCTATAAACGGCTTACTGATTCTCTCGTGCAAGGTAGACATCTGCTCTCTGAATTCATCTAACAGAAAAGTAGATTTGTAGAAATTGCATTGATAACAAGCAGGCATATAGTTTTCAAAACTATCCTCTCCGCCTCGATAGTGAGGATGCAAATGATCCACTCTCAAAGTTTTTAAATCCAATTCCTTGCCGCAATAAGCACAGTGACCACCATACTTATCTAAAACTTTTTGTCTAGTGGCTTTAGATATGCTTTTTCGTTTCAATCTGTGACCTCCTTAAAGCGCCCATCTATTTTTGGACTTATTTCTTTTGAAAATAGGATTTTTCTTTTCTTTTTTCTTCTGCTTGTGATATTCACTGTCTTTATTGAAGATAATATCTTCATCTTCAATCAGTTCAGGAATGAAGTATCCAGATGGGTATTGTTCAGGTCGTTCCATTACTCCACCTCCTCAAAATAACTATGAAATTTACTTAAATTGACAATGGCGACCTCTTCGACAAAATGTTTTTCGATATCAAAGTCTGGATCATTTTTCCCAAACTCTTTCTTTATAGCTTTTTCCGCTAGAGAAGGTAAGGCAAATATATTTGCTCCATTTCTTAAGGCAAGCGGTTGACCATATTCGTTCACTATTCGATAACCCACATCAAACGGTCTGATTTTCGTTGGGATTTTTATGCGTTTACTTTGATTCTTCATTCCTTCTTCAAGCGTTTGTATCATCCCTCCACCTCCCTAAAACGGCAATCCATCATCTGGAATATCCATCGGATCACTTGCTCCAAAACTTGGTGGCATTTGGTTTTCCATGCTTGACTGGTTCGCAGAATTATCCTTCTTTTCAAGCGTTTGAAAACTTTCAGCTACCACTTCTGTCACATAGACACGTTGTCCTTGCTGATTATCATAGCTACGAGTCTGGATGCGACCTGTGATTCCCACAAGAGCACCCTTTTTAACCCAATTTGCGAAATTTTCAGCCTGTTGGCGCCACATGATGCAACTGATAAAATCAGCTTCACGATCACCTGCCTGATTCTTAAAATTGCGATTCACTGCCAAACTAAAAGTCGCAACTGCAACATTTGATGGTGTGTATCGCAACTCAGGGTCACGAGTCAAGCGGCCTACTAAAACGACATTGTTAATCATTGTTTTCCTCTTTTCGAACTCCATAAATAATATATACAGCTATTTCCATTTGCGCGATATTATAAGCGTTACCGACCCAATCATTAAATTCTTGAGACATCGGCAACCAATCCTTTGTAGCTCCGAAATCATAACTTTCGGGCTTTTTGTCAGCAAATATACACTCCATAATTCCCATAAATGTCATGCCATCTTCAGCCATGTCCCTAAAGTAAGCGACTCTACTTTTAACAGCATCTGGTAAATCATGTGGTGGCGCTATTATTTCAGCATTTTTAACTGTCCAGCCATAAATTCCTTGAATCTTTTTTTGAATTTGATCAATCATTCTCTATCTCCTTCTTCATTTTCTAAAACGGCATTTTGTGTAAAAGTGTTGCCAATTTCATAGTGTTTGTATTCCTTAGCTGTTACTTCAAATGTTTCTTCAATTTGCTTATTTCCTGCATATCCTGAAACGACCAGAATGTATTTTCTTTTGGTTTTGGTTGGCACAAGTACAGAACTTTTACCTGTCGCAACAGGTATGAACGTTGTGTGAGGTTCATCAATGTACTTATCTACCACCGTCCCACTCGAAATCTGATGGCATGCTACGAGGAAGGATGCCAGTAAAACAACACATAAGATTTTAAAATATCTCATTCCTTATCCTCCAAAAGCTCTGAATTTTCGTAGTTCACATCTAAAAATTTTCCTAACCAGTTCAGCACTTCAAGGCTAGGTAACTTATCTTTCTTTCTATTCGTGCAGTAGTTTGCCACAACCATGTCCAAGAAATTTCTGCTACTGTTAAAATTTGGATGTGCCAAAATATGTTTTTTTAATCTTTCGGCAATTGACGTGTTCGGAACATAGACCAATTGTTTTCTTATGTGATTATAAAATCTTTTCGCATCGCTCATTTCATCAAACCTCTCAACTGTTTTCTGATAAGACCAACTTTTGGGAAATCTGCAATTGCTTTATTTCCATTTATAACAATAAATTTCCTTAACATTTTAGGATTTCGATGTATCATCTCTAATGCTTGTTCAAAATTTAATTTTCTAATTTGGCTCATATAATGTCCTGAACAAAATTCAAAATTATTAATAAAACATTGTTTGATGAGTTCATCCGTCCATGATTTTTTCACTTCATAATTTTTTCCTAAAAAATTAAGTTCTTCTTCCACTTTCTGCAAAAGCGGATTTTTAGGGTTTGTGTTTATAATAATCATAATTACTCCTTAGTTTCGTAGATGTTGCTGACAACTTCGAGACTTTCTTCGCTTGAAAAATTACACATATAATCTACAACCCATCTATCGTCGTGTGGTTTTAATCGATAGCATCCTTCCTTGATGTCGTAAAAAACAGTGTATAGACTATCGAAAAATTGAACGATGTCCCCCTCGAAAATCTCGACACCATTTAGGTCTTTGAGTCCTGTTGATTGCATGAGCTCGATTTCATCAAACTCAACTGACATTTCTGTACACCTTTCGGTGTCTCCCTGGTGACAGATATCTAAAAACTTGCTGTCGAATGAAATATTAGTAACATCGCACATCCATTTCAACGACTTCATCCACGCTCTAAATTTCGGAATCATGACATATCCTCCTTAAATAAACAAACTAGCTAACCAAATTAAAAATGCACATGTAATGATTTTCGAAATACTGCTCTTCACAGCATATGAATAATCCTCTTCAGATTCTTTTTTGCTGGGTAACACAGGCCAGATGAAAGATAGTAGTGCATCCATCCCTAATGCTTGCCAGACTGTAATTTTCCCAACTGGAACGATCGTTGTGATGATTTCATTCCAACCATACTGAACCACGAATGGCGATACAACAATTACAAATACAGAACCTAAAACAATACCTAGTTTTTTCATTTTACAAATCCTCCTCTTTCACAAACACCCCATCAACAATCTTGCCCTTTCGGTCTTTGATAGCATCATAGGCAATCTGCAAGCAACTGTCTGCATCTGTCCCGTTGAATAACGAAACAGAACTAATCACACTGTCGAGAAACATCAAGTCAGACTTAATCAGAGGCATCTGTGTCTCATTGTGACAGACATGAGCATATAGCTTCTGAGCAATATTCCCTAAACTCGAAACCATCAACAGCAATTCAAGTTCCTGTTGATTTGCTGAAATCTGAGCACCGTTCTTGATTTGTTGCTCAAGCCCAA
>NZ_JATR01000019.1:0-108873 GCF_000526075.1 Streptococcus sp. SR1 | reverse complement strand
AGTACAAAACGAACCTCGCTCTCGCATTTCTAGGCTCGGGAAAAATTCGTTTACAAAACGAACCTCGCTCTCGCATTTCCGGGCTCGGGAAAAAATGATTTACAAAATCATTTTTTTCTGCTATACTATCACAAGCAAAGGTTTTTAATGTCATCCTGTGAGGTGACGAAGGCGCAGATTTATATAAATTTTTAAAAGATAGCTATTTTTTAAAAAGTCTTACTCTGAGGGCCTATTGCTGCAAAATAATGGGCTCTTTTTTGATGCCCAAAAGTGAGGTTTTTATGAAACAGGAATCAACTGTTGACTTGTTACTAGACGTTGATCAACGTCCTTCTGCTGGTAAAGGAATTCTTCTAAGCTTCCAGCACGTGTTTGCCATGTTTGGTGCAACCATTCTCGTTCCCTTAATTTTGGGAATGCCCGTATCGGTTGCTCTCTTTGCATCCGGTATTGGAACACTTATCTATATGATTTCTACTGGCTTTAAGGTTCCAGTTTACCTAGGTTCTTCATTCGCCTTTATCACAGCTATGTCTCTAGCCATGAAAGAAATGGGGGGCGATGTATCTGCTGCTCAAACGGGGGTCATCTTGACTGGTTTGGTCTATGTCCTTGTAGCAGCAAGTGTTCGTTTTGCAGGTACGAAATGGATTGACAAACTCTTGCCACCAATCATTATCGGACCTATGATTATCGTTATCGGTCTTGGTCTTGCTGGTTCTGCTGTAACGAATGCTGGACTTGTAGCAGACGGAAACTGGAAAAATGCTCTTGTAGCCGTCGTGACGTTCTTGATTGCAGCCTTTATCAATACAAAAGGAAAAGGTTTCCTTCGTATCATTCCTTTCCTCTTTGCCATCATCGGTGGGTATATCTTTGCTATGATGCTTGGTTTGGTTGACTTTACCCCAGTCCTTCAAGCCAATTGGTTTGAAATTCCTGGTTTCTACTTGCCATTTAGCACGGGTGGTGCTTTTAAAGAGTACAACTTGTACTTCGGTCCTGAAACAATTGCTATCTTGCCAATCGCTATTGTAACAATTTCAGAACACATCGGAGACCACACAGTTTTGAGCCAAATCTGTGGCCGTCAATTCCTAAAAGAACCAGGACTTCACCGTACGCTTCTCGGTGACGGTATCGCGACATCTGTATCGGCTTTCCTCGGTGGACCAGCTAACACGACTTACGGAGAAAATACAGGGGTTATCGGGATGACTCGTATCGCTTCTGTCTCTGTTATCCGTAACGCGGCCTTCATCGCCATTGCTCTTAGCTTCCTAGGTAAATTCACTGCCTTGATTTCAACCATTCCAAATGCTGTGCTTGGTGGCATGTCCATCCTTCTCTACGGAGTTATCGCCAGCAATGGTTTGAAAGTTTTGATTAAAGAACGTGTTGACTTCAGTCAAATGCGTAACCTCATCATTGCCAGTGCCATGTTGGTACTTGGACTTGGTGGAGCCATCCTCAAACTTGGCCCAGTTACACTTTCAGGTACTGCTCTATCAGCTATGACAGGAATTATCTTAAACTTGATTTTGCCACACGAAAATAAAGACTAATCATCTATACACACAAAATCCACTCGATTGAGTGGATTTTTTAATTACTTACTCTTTATCTCCAGCAGTAAATCTTTCAATGAAATAATGGTTACAGCTAGTAAAATCATAGCCATACCGACAAAATCAATCACATAAAACTGTTCCTTCATAATCAGAAAGGCAAAGAAAACGGCAGAAATTGGTTCTATGGAAGCTAATAAACTAGACTTAACAGGGCCTATCAGACTAGCTCCTTTTAGGAAAGCTGTATAGGCAAAAACCGTTCCGATGATGATAATCCCAGCAAATGCAAAGAGAAAATCTAAGCTGGTTGGTATGCTAGCCCGTAAGACTCCTGTGAAAGGAATAGCCACTACACCAGAAATAACCATCCCGACACCAATCACCAAAATACTGCCCCACTTCTTAATCAAAGCAATAGGAAGGATGATATAGAGGGCATAGGTCAAGGCTGAAAAGAGGCCCCAGAACAGACCTAGGGGTGTGACAGACAACTGGTCAACTTTCCCGTGCGTCGCAATCAGAAAAGTTCCTCCTATAGCCAATCCAATCGAAATAATCTCAGCCAGAGTAGGCGCCACCTTATCCTTCATACAAGTATAAACTAAAATCCCAACGGGGCATACATACTGGAGAACTGTCGCCGTTCCAGCATTGGTTTCCTGAATGGCAGAAAGATAGGCAAACTGGTTTAAGAAAAGTCCAAACAAGGCAAACAACAGCAGAGATAAAAGGCTTTTTCTGTCTTTAAAAAAAGCATAGAGTTTATCCTTTGCAGTCATATAGGATAAGGCTACCAGTGCCAAACCTGCAATGATAAGTCGCAAATTGGTCAAGACTAGAGCAGAAATCCCGTGTGCCATCAGGTATTGGCCACTGGTTCCAGACAAGCCCCAAGCAATCCCTGCCACTACTGTATACAGAGTTCCTTTTACGGTTTTTGACATACTTCACCCCTACTTTTCTTGAC
Organism: Streptococcus sp. SR1; assembly: GCF_000526075.1. Taxonomy (NCBI): domain Bacteria; kingdom Bacillati; phylum Bacillota; class Bacilli; order Lactobacillales; family Streptococcaceae; genus Streptococcus; species Streptococcus sp. SR1. The sequence goes on along the minus strand of NZ_JATR01000019.1, from coordinate 106,332 downwards.
GAACCATTTCCATGACTTGGTTTCGATCGACTATCCACTGGGCACGCTCATCCTTCTCATACGTTCGATTGGATAAAAAGATAGCAGCTTCTTGTTTCTCTCGATTCCACATGATAAAGGTACCCGTATAGCCCGTATGGTCGAGCCAAACTCCCTCCAGATTCCAGGCTAGGGAACGCTCCTTATCATCTAAAGGAGAAAAATTTCGGCACAAATCTGCTGCAAAATCATCTTTCAAATAATGTTCCAGAAAGATTTGCAGATCCTTAACAGTCGAAAACAAACCAGCACTTCCAGCGTGTTTCCCTAGTAGACGGGCTTTGGGATCGTGAATGATTCCGGCCTCCACTCCTCTCACTGTTGGGACAGCTTGCTCAACGGGGCCGAACTTGGTTCCCGTCATTCCCCATGGTCCCAAAACTTGTTCTTCTATAATCTGATCCAAGTCTTGGTCAAAGATTTTTTCCAAAATAAAGCCCAAGAGTAAAAAGTGAACATCTGAGTATAAGAAAGCAGGCTGACTTCGTCTGTTGAGGTGAAACATGGCTTCTTTTAATTCAGGGGCAGTCAAGAGATCCCGATTTGGAATAAAGGGGTCTAAGTCTGTTGCATGAGTCAGAAGTTGCCGTATAGTGATATCAGGATAATCACACTCCGGTAAAAAATCCGTCACCGGTCGATTAATATCTAATTTGCCCTGCTGCCACAAGAAGGTAAAAACCGTCCCCACTCCCACAACCTTACTCACACTAGCCAGATCATAAATCAAACCGCTCTCTGTTTTCAAGCCCCTTTCTGGATCACTCAATCCTAGATAAGATTCTTTCCATTCACCATCCTTATAATACGCAAAAGAGGCCCCGGGATAAATCCCTGCCTCGATTTGATTTTCTATTTTTCTTAGAATTTTTTCCCACTTCATGCTTCTTCAAACCACAATTCAATGTTATTGGTATCTTTACCAAGGAAGAATTTTTCAGACTTAGGGACAAAGTAACCTGTCTTTTCAAATTTCTTACGAAGGCTACTTAAATCAAAATTTCTTACTAAAAATTTCAACATCGTCAGGTCCCAAGTGACATTGTTTTCAACAGCCAAATCTGGCCCTTGCCCTTTAGTAAAGGTGATTGCTGACGCTACTCCTTCAGGATCAAGCAAGCTCTCTGTCCCCTCAGGCAAACGCAACTCCATAGAAACCTCAAATTGGCTCACGTATTTTATACTTGTATTTGAATAAAATTCAGGAACAGTTTCCAGTGGAACCAAATCTCTTATATCATCTTCCGCATGAACAAGGATCACATCCTCTTCAGGAGAAACAATCTCAAAAGCATATCCACGACTTCCTTTAAACAAGCGAGGAAGAGACTTCATTTGAGAAAGAAGGGCCTCGATTTCGGAAGGATCCTCAACCTTTATCAAGAGCCTAGCTAGCTTCTTAAGTCCTTCAACTCTGCGAGTTCGCATGCTTGGAGCCTCTTCTAAAATCAATCTCTCCGTACCCGTCTGGTCGCCTAATGAAAGAAAGGCAGACTCTTCTAGTAAGGGTTTCATTCCTAGAGTTTCAATATAAAATATCTCATTTAATTTTCGATTATTAACTTTCAAAGTCGGAATGATCCGAACAATCTCATTCACATCCATAAGTTCCTCCAACTCTTTTATTTTAAAGGATTTTAGAATATTTTACAAGCCATATTTGTTTAAATTAGAAAATTTTCCAAGAAAAAAACTGGGTTTCCCCAGTTTCGTTTCTTATAGGTAAAGTAGTTTGAATAGTGCTACTGCTGCAATTCCCGCTGCAATTGGAGCTACAACCGGAACCCATGCATACCACCATTTTGAATCACCCTTGTGTTGACCAAGAACTGATTTTGGAAGGAGTTCGTGAAGAAGACGTGGTCCAAAGTCACGAGCCGGGTTCAAACCAGGTCCAGTAGGTCCACCGAGTGAAGTTACCAAGGCCATTACTAGGAAACCAAGCCCTAAATGAGCAACTGAAAGACCTGCTGCTGTGTGTGGTGCTATTTGAGCCTTAATAGCTAATTCAGAAAAGTCAACTGTTTGATTAGCCTGCGTTGCCATTTGCTTCATGTATTGCATTACTTCTGCACCAAAAAAGTTTTTAGTCATTCCTAGGGCTGCAAAGAACAAAATAAACGAACCGACAAACTCATTGATAAAACCATTTACACTTGCTGCGAAACGTGATTCTTTTGTACCGTGATCAACATTTGAAATCGTTGAGAAAGTACCCAAAATGTTATTAGAATTCTCTGTTTTCAAGTAGTAAGGACGGTGAGTTGCCACAACCATAGCTTGACCAAAAATCGCTCCTAAAACTTGCGCAAGGATGTAATATGGTACTTGTGCCCAAGGGAAAAGTCCACTCACAGCAAGTCCAAGTGTGAAAGCTGGGTTGATGTGGTTACCAGATACATTACCGAACATCAAGGCTGGGATCATAACCCCCATACCGTAACCAACCGCGATAACGAGCCAGCCACTTTGGTGACCTTTCGTACCTTTAAGTTCAACGTTAGCAACTGCACCATTACCAAGAATGATCAAAATGGCAGTTCCCAAAAATTCAGTGGCATATTTAATAGCCCATGTAAAATCCATTTGATAGATTCTCCTTAATTTTTTTAGACAATCCTTATTCTATCAATTTTTAGACCTTTTAGCAACAGATTTTCTAAAAGAATCTATGGAAAACGCTTTATTTAACTTATCTTTAAGAAAAGGACAAAAGAAGTCAAACTCCCTTCATCCTTTTCGTTACTCTTGACGCTGACCAAAGTCTGCAATCATCTGCTCCATCTCTTGGCGACTTGGAGTAGTCAGCATATAAAGGTAATCCCCTTGTAGCTCTGCAAAGGCTGCTGGCATGATTTTTTTGACCTTGAATTGCTGACTGTATTTAGCAAGCAAGTCTTCTTCTGAATAGACATAGTTGGCATTTGCACGACGTGATGTAGCTAAACAGTATTGAGGTTCAAACTCTGATGCTGGGAACTCTTCTCCTGCGACAATCGCTGCATAGCCACGATAGAGGTCCAAGGAATGAGCAAAGTTATAAACGTCAATGGTAAAGCCACCTGCAGGACGATTATTGTACTCAATGGCAATGTAGTCGTCCCCGTCACGGAAAAACTCGATATGGAAAAAGCGTTCTCTCATTCCAAATTCCTTGACAATGGCCTCACCATACTTGCGCAGTTTTGGATCCATATCCTTGAGCACATAGTAAGAATTGTCCATCTTATAAATCATGAGATCAAGTGGTGTATGGGCATAATCAAAAGTCGTTGAAAAGACGATGTTGCCATCCTTGTCCACAAGCCCGTCAAAGGTACAGATTTCGCTAGAAGTGACAAATTTCTCAAAGAAATAAACGGTTGAATGGTCCCATTCTTCTTTGAACCGGTCCACATCTTCCTGACTTTCCAACTTAAAGGTGGCTGCCGCTCCCACTCCATTGTCAGGTTTGGCAATCATTGGTAGGCCAATCGTCTCAACTGCTTGGTCCACATCTGCTTCCGTCTGGACAACAGCGCCAGGTACAACAGGGACACCTGCTTTTTTGAAAAGTTTCTTCATTTCAGACTTATATTTGGTCCTTTTGAGATCCTCTGGTTTGGCACCAAAGACATTGAATTGCTCACGAAGGGCTGCATCCAGCTCAAGCCAGTATTCATTGTGGGACTCGATGCGGTCGATTGGGCCATGCTTGTAGAAAAGAAAAGCTACTGCACGTTTGACTTCGTCTATATTCTCAAGATTATCTACACGGAAATACTCGGTTAGGCTATTTCGCAAAGGTTCATCTAGTTGTTCGTAAGGCTCCTGACCAATTCCCAAAACGGTGATGCCTTTATTAGCTAGCTCGATGGTAAACTGTTGAAAGTTTTGCGGATAGTAGGGAGAAATGACAAGGTAATTCATAGGCAACTCCTTTTATAGATACAGGTGTCCAAGAAAATAGGGCATTTGTTTGCGCCACCAATCCCAGTCATGGGCAACATCATGTCCCCACTCTGCAAACCAAGCAGGGATTTGTTTTTGATCAAAGGCTTCTTTTAGCTTATAATACGATGGCAAACCATCGTGTTCCCAAGCACCTAGACCCGTACAGACGACGATTTCTGCCTGACGGTAACGATCGATAAACCAGCCGTCATTTTGATTCCAGATATAATCTACTGGCGAATTTTGGTAAATAGCATCATCATTGTAGTAATCGCCAACAAAGAAACGTGCATCGTAAACTCCACTGAGGGCAATCACCTTGGTAAAGACATCTGGATGCTGGAGGAAGAAGTTAAGTGCATGGTAGGCCCCCATCGAGCAACCTGTCGTCATCATGCCATAAAACCAACCTGTCTTATGCTTGATAAAAGGAATGGCCTCTTCAATCACATAGCGTTCGTAGGCGCGGTGCATCTCCGCCTGGTCATGACCATTTTTCCAAGTAGCCAACCAGCTCTCACTGTCCACACTGGATAAAGTAAAGAACTGGACACGACCTTCCTCGATAAAGGAAGCGCAGGCGTCAATCATGCCAAAATCATAGTATTCATTGTGACTACCTCCTGATGAAGCAAAAACAACAACTGGAATCCCAGCATGTCCATAACGGTTGAGGTACATTTCACGGTTGAGATTGCCACTCCAGTGGCTGAGGTTTTCAATATGCATTGGCTTTCTCCTTTCTTAACTTACCATTTCTCTGCAAAAAATCGGAGACAGTCTGGTAAATTTTCCGACCAAGGGATTTCACTATGGATAGCACCAGACTGAACTTTCAAGACAAGATTATCCAAGTGTACTCCACCTGCAATCAAATCATGGTAATAGCGAAGCGATGAGTCGATATAGGCTTGCTTGATATTGCCAGCCATCAGGGTCTTGTCCGTATCATCCGCTTCTTCCGTTCCAACATAGATAAAAATGCGTTGTTCAGGCGACAGTTTCTTACGCTCGATATAGCGATTAAAGGCTTCTTGGTGGAGCCAGTTAGCAGATGAGAAGACACCTAGACAACCAATTCTTTCTTGGTACTCTAGTCCGATAAACTGGGTAATATTACCTCCTAGTGAAGAACCAATCATAGCCGTATGCTGCCGATCAGCTTTGGTACGGTAGGTTTCATCGATAAAAGGCTTGACCACTTCCATGACAAACTCAGCATACTCCACGCCCTTACCGCCAAACTGCTGACCTGGTATAGGAGATTCTTGGAACTTCCAAGCCGCATACTCATTCATCCGTCCCATTCCATCATTATCAATAGCAACAATAATCATGCGACTGATGTCTGGATTTCGTTTAATGGCTGGAATAATCTTCCAAGAATGTCCGATATAAGACTCCTTGCTGTAAAAGACATTTTGCCCGTCATGAAAATAAACAACAGGGTAAAAACGGTCTGTGTCCTTCTCGTAGTCCTTTGGCAGGAGCACACGCACACGACGCTCCTTTCCTGTATAAGGAACCTTGAGTTTGTGTTCTTTCATTTTTAAGTAAAAGTAGGAATGATTCATTGTCAGAAAACTCTCTATATTCAAAATTTTATCTTATTATACCATAAAAATAGAAAAAAAGTCAGTAAATGTCCATTTTAAGGATAAATAACTAACTTTTCTCATTTGATATTCTAAATTCTTCTGGATTTTCTGATTAGAGGAGATTGTCAATCAAGTTATCCACTTCATCTTTTTCAGCTTGGGGTGTAATCTCAGTAATCATGATCCCAGCTACTGCTCGCTCAACCAAACCTTCAACATCCATGCGTTCTTCATACTGCTCCGCATTCTTAATCTTAGGATTGGTCTTAGGACGATCAGGTGCAAAAATAGTACAGCAGTCCTCAAACGGCTGGATAGAAATTTCAAAAGTATCAATTTCCTGGGCAATGTCAATGATTTCCAACTTGTCCATCGTAACCACAGGTCGAATGATAGGAGTGTTGGTCACAGCGTTGATAGCCTGCATGCTCTCCAGGGTTTGGCTTGCCACCTGACCAAGACTTTCCCCATTGATGATAACCAAACCATTTCGTACCTCACGGATACGGTCGGTAATTCGCATCATAAAACGACGGGTCAAGGTCATGAGGTAGGCTTCTGGCGCCTTTGCCTTGATTTCCTCTTGAATCTCAGTGAAAGGCACTTCAATAAACTGGATATTTCCGCCAAACTTGGTCAATTTACGAGTCAAATCTTGGGCTTTCTTAAGGGCACCAGGACTCGTGTATGGCGGACTGGCAAAGTGAACCGCCTCAATATCTACCCCTCGTTTAAGGGCTAGATAACCTGCTACAGGCGAGTCAATTCCTCCTGACAACATGAGCATCCCCTTACCAGAAGTCCCCACAGGCAAGCCACCTGCTCCACGAATAGTTTCATAGGAAAGATAGGCCGCCTCCTCACGAATCTCCACCTGAAGATTGATATCAGGATTTTTCATTTGAACTTGGACATTTGGAATTGCCTCAAATACAGCTCCACCAAGTGTTTGGTTGAGTTCACGACTATCGAGCTCAAAGTTGTGATCGCTACGCTTACTAGAAATCTTAAAGGTCATGCCTTCCTTGTAGATATCTGTCATAATCTCTTGGACAGAAGACTTCAGAACTTCTACAGATTTTTCAACCTTATATACTGGAGAAAAATTCTGAATCCCGAAGACTTGTTTAAGAGATTCTGCAACTGCTGTGTAGTCGGCTCCATTGAGGTAAACGTGGGCACGGTCGCGATCAGCAGTTACCTTAACTTGGGGATAGATGGACAAAACGCCCGAAATATTATTGCGAAGTTTATTGATGAAACGCATACGGTTTTTGCCCTTAGTTGACAACTCTCCGTAGCGAATCATAATTTCTGAATACTGCATGAATGCTCCTATCTTACTTTTCTAGTTTGATTGTAAATTAATTTTAGCTTGGTCAAAAACTGCTCAACCTGACTCATATCATTTTCAAGGTCTAGGCTAAGACGCACAGCTGACTGGGCCTTATCTTTGTCCACTCCCATGGCAATCAAGGTTCCCGCAGGTTTTCCAGCCTTGGATGAACAAGCAGAGGTTGTGGAGATGAAAATATCATAGTCTTCAAAGGCGTGAACAATGACTTCACCACGAACACCCTTGATTCCAAAAGTCAGGATATGAGGGGCAAAGTCTTCCTCATCTGAAAAGACAAAAATATCTGGATAGTCCAAAAGCGCTTGGCGAATGACTGATTTCATCTGCCCTGCCTTATTAGTAAAGATATCTAACTTTTCCATAGACAAACGGAGGGCCTTGGCTGTCGCTGCAATCCCTGCTACATTTTCAGTTGTCGAACGATAATCACGCTCTTGACCACCACCTGTCAAAAGAGGCGTAATTTTCTTACCAGACTTGATATAGACAAAGCCAACACCTCGGACACCATGAAATTTATGACTTGAGAAGGTGGCAAAATCTACACGATCTGTCAGATATTTTTCAGTCGGAATCTTAGCGAGTGCCTGAACTGCATCAACGTGGAAGGAAATAGTTGGCTTGTCTGCCAACAGTTCTGAGATGGCCTCAATAGGTTGAATAGATCCAATTTCGTTGTTTACTGCCATAATGGAGACGAGGGTCGTATCAGGTCGTATCAAAGCTCCTAGAGCCTCAACATCCACAAACCCTTTCTCATCAACTGGAGCAAAATCCACCTCAAAACCCTGACTTTTCAGCCAGAGGGCTGACTCCTTGACTGCTGGATGTTCAATGGCTGATACGATGATGTGCTTGCCAAACTGGGCTTTTTCGAAGGCCACACCTTTGATGACCCAGTTATCCCCTTCTGTTCCTCCAGAAGTAAAGAAGATTTCATCACTCTTCTTGCCAATTAAATCTGCAATTTGCTGCCGGGAAGCATCTAAAATTCGTGTCGCCTGGTCTCCCAAACGATGGAGGCTAGAAGGATTTCCTACAATTTTCGAAGCGACCTGCGTATAGGTTTCAAGTGCTTCAGGATAAGGCTTGGTCGTTGCCGAATTATCAAAGTAGATCATGTTTTCTCACGCTTTCTAAAATCACTTCTTCTATTGTATCATGAAACAGAGCTTGCGACAAGAAAGGGCAAGTCCTCTTTTTTTAAGATTTTTTTAAAGAAATGAGGTATAATAAATCATAATTAAAGGAGAGTATCATGTCTAACTATCATAGAACTTCAAAACCAAAAACTGAGCATATCAAAAAAGGGTTTACTGTCTTTCAAAAAACGATTGCTACCGTCGGTAGTATCCTTGGCCTAATCACCGCTACTATCACTATCATGAACGCCATGGATAATAGCAAAAACAATAAAAAAGAACCGACGACAAGCCAGACGACAACCATTGTCAAAGAAATCCAAAAGGAATCCCCTCAGGAAAACACTAGTCCCAATAAGGAAAATAACACTTCTCAAGAAAAAACACAACAAGAAGAAACGCCAAAATCCAGCGTCAAGGAAGAGAAAAAAGAAGAGCAGAAAACAGCAACTCAGGACTCTACTACACCTGCTCCAACTAAACCTAGCGCTGAAAATGAAAAACAGCCCAATACTCCAACTTCAGAAAATAAAAGCAATCAATAGCCAGTAAAATAGCTTCTTTCCAAATTTGGAAAGAAGCTATTTTTTTATTGTTGCAATACTTTTCGTGGTTTGGTTCCCTCAGCTGGACCGATGACACCTGCCATTTCGAGTTCTTCCATAAGGCGGGTCGCACGGTTAAATCCAACCGACAAACGACGCTGAATCATCGAAGCGCTAGCTTTCTGGGTTTCGATAACCAAAGCCTTGGCTTCTTCAAAAAGCGGATCGCCACCAGCTTCACCATCAGAAAAATCTCCTTCATTTTCAGGGACATCTCCTGGGTCAAAACTCTCATCGTAATCTGCATCTGCCTGAGCCTTGATGAAGTTCACGATGCGCTCGACATCGTCATCTGAGATAAAGGATCCTTGCAGACGGACTGGGTGATTTTCATCGATTGGTTTAAAGAGCATATCTCCTCGACCAAGCAGTTTTTCAGCGCCATTCTCATCCAAGATAGTTCGTGAATCTGTACCTGATGAAACTGCAAAAGCCACACGAGATGGGACATTGGCCTTGATAAGGCCAGAGATAACATCAACCGATGGACGTTGCGTTGCGAGAATCATGTGAATTCCTGCGGCACGCGCCTTCTGTCCGAGACGAATGATGGCGTCTTCTACTTCCTTGCTAGCCACCATCATGAGGTCTGCCAACTCATCCACAATGACAACAATCAAAGGCAGTGGTACTTGTTTGTACTCAGACTGGGCATTGAATTCCTCGACCTTGGCATTGTAACCAGCGATATTTCGTACACCAACCTTAGCGAAGAGTTCATAACGGTTTTCCATCTCATCCACAACCTTTTGCAGAGCCTTGCTGGCCTTGCGTGGATTAGTCACAACTGGAATCAAGAGGTGAGGAATGTCATTGTAAACCGATAACTCAACCATCTTAGGATCGACCATCATAAACTTGACCTGGTCGGGTCTTGCTTTCATGAGAATGCTCGCGATAATACCGTTAACTGCAACTGACTTCCCTGATCCTGTCGAACCTGCAACGAGTAGGTGGGGCATCTTGGAAAGGTCAAAGGTGCGAGCAGTTCCATTAACCGCCTTCCCTAAAGGAATTTCGAGGAGATTTTCTGGCTTAGTCTGAGACTGTTCCCAGAGTTCACGGAAGGAGACGGTTGCAATCTCAGAGTTAGGCACTTCGATTCCGACTAGGGATTTACCAGGAATCGGAGCCTCAATCCGAACATCCTTGGCTGCTAGAGCTAGCGCTAAGTCGTCTGCCAGATTGGAAATGCGGTTAACCCGTACACCAACGGCTGGCTTGACTTCATACTTGGTTACTGATGGGCCGATTTCAGCCCGTTCAACCGTTACCTTGATACCAAAGCTGGCAAAGGTTTCTTCTAAGATTTTGATATTTTCTCGAACAATCTTCTTTTCCTTGGACTGATCTTTGGGTTTATCTGGCGCGAAGAGTTGCAAGCTTGGTAGCTTGTATTCAAGGGCTTCCTTAGCAGAAAAATCAACCTGCACCTCTTCATCCTCAAGGTCTTCTTCCACATCTGGAACGTCAAAATCAGCTTGAGAGAGGATAATCTCCGGTTCACTCCATTCTTTTTCAGGAATTTGTGGAAGATCATAGTCTGGAACTTCTGGTAAGATTTCTCCAGTTTCAGGATCTACAGGAGGAAGCGGTAGTGCATCCTGTTCTTCTTGTTCTCTCTTGATTCTGGCTGCTTCTTCAGCTTCTTGACGAGCCTTCTCTTCTTCTCTCTTGATGAAGCGTTCCTGTTTTCTCTGTTCCTGTTTTTCCATGAAGGATCTGAACTGAGCTCCAATAAAGGCTGCAACATCATAAATAGACCAAGGACTGACCAAGAGAGCCCCAACTAGAATCAAAAGGACTCCAATAAAGTACGATCCGATATTGGAGAAAAGAAAGGCTATGGGGATATAAAGTCCAACACCAAGCAAGCCTCCACCAGCGAAGCTAGTCACCCGGATACCAGTCAGGTCCGTCATAACTTGAGCCAAGGTCCCTTTTAGAACTGACTGCTCCAAACCAAACTTCCAGACAAGATAGGCCTCAAAAATCAAGAGCAAGCCAGCGAAGATACAGAGAAATCCTGACAGAAGCCCCTCTTGCTTGCGTATCCATTTAAAAAGAAAAAGATAGATGAGGAGACCACCTATAGCCACATAAGCTAAACTTCCGACTAACAGTCGAATGAGATTATAAAGGGTGACACCCGCAGCACCAAGCTTGAGGGCTGCAATAATCAACAATAAGGCAATTCCTAAGGAAATCAACATTCTCTGAATAGCCTGTTTTCTTTCGAGTTCTGCTTTAGACGGTCTCCGTCTTGTTTTTGTAGTATTCTTGTTTGCCATTCTTCTATTATACCATATTTCACAGCCATTTCGAAAAGAGAAAAAGATTGCACCAAATGGTAACAATCTTTCTATTCTAATACTTTTTATGCTTGTGGTTTACGAAGGTAACCATAAACCACACCACTTACAATTGCGCCTACCAAGACAGAGGCAAGGTAAAGAAGGGCATTTGAAGTGAGGGCGATAACGAAGATTCCTCCGTGTGGTGCCATGAGTTTGATACCAGTAAGACCAACGAGGCCACCTGCTACTGCTGAACCAAGGATGAAGCTTGGGATAGCACGAGCTGGGTCAGCGGCACCAAATGGAATTGCTCCCTCAGTGATAAATGACAAGCCCATGATGATGTTTGTCAAACCAGAGTTACGTTCTTCTTTGGTAAATTTATCTTTGAAAAGAAGGGTTGCGACAAAGATAGCAAGTGGTGGAACCATTCCTCCAGCCATAACTGCTGCCATAGCCACAGAACCACCTGAAGAAACAGTCGCTGCAAGCGTACCTGTACCAAAGACATAGGCTGCTTTATTAACTGGTCCACCCATATCAACAGCCATCATTCCACCAAGGACGATACCGAGAAGGACAGCTGAACCGCCTCCAAGACCGCCAAGGAAATCATTCATAGCAGTGTTGATTGCTGCCATTGGGATGTTAACAGCTAGCATGACAAATCCAGTCAAGATTGTTCCAAGAAGTGGCAAGAGAAGGATTGATTTAGCCCCTTCAAGTGAACGAGGAACTTTAACGTATTTCTTGATAGCAAGAACCAAGGCTCCTGCGATAAATCCACCAACAAGGGCACCTAGGAAACCAGATGATACACCTGCAAGAGTTGAAGTTGCTTCACCACCTGCTGCATAAGGGATTTTACCAAAGGCAAAACCTTCTTTAGCAATAGCACCAGCCACAAAACCCGCTACCAAACCTGGTTTTTCAGCGATAGAGTAGGCAACGTATCCTGCAAAAACTGGAAGCATCAAGCCAAAGGCTGCTCCACCAATTTTCATGAACATGGAAGCTAGCTCATGGTAGGATCCGAGATTGCCAAGACTATCCTGTGGCACACCCAAAGCGCCATCGATCAAGAAGGCAAGGGCAATCATGATACCACCACCAATAACGAATGGCAACATTTGTGATACACCACTCATCAAGTGTTTGTAGAAGGCACCACCGATACTTTGTTTTTCATTAGATGCTGTTGCAGCTTTTGCTCCATTAGCAGCACGGTAGACTTCAGCATCTCCTGAAAGAGCCAAGTTAATCAATTCTTCAGTCTTACGGATACCGTCTGCAACCGGGCGATTGATCAATGGTTTGCCATCAAAACGATCCATTTCTACTGCCTTATCTGCAGCGATGATAACAGCTTTAGCCTTGCGAATGTCTTCTGCAGTTAGTTGATTACCAACACCGCTAGCACCATTGGTTTCAACCTTGATCCCAACACCCATTTCAGCAGCCACTTTTTGAAGGGCTTCTTGGGCCATGTAAGTATGAGCAATACCTGTTGTACAAGCTGTAACAGCAACGATAAAGTCACCAGATTCATTAGCAGGTGCTTGAACAGGTTTCTCAGCTTTTTCTGAAGCTTGGTTAAATAGTTCGATAACTTGATCTGCAGATGTTACTTGGCGAAGTTTGTCAGCGAAACCATCTTTCATCAAGTATTGAGACAATTCTGCCAAGGCTGCCAAGTGAGTGTCATTGGCACCTTCTGGAGCTGCAATCATAAAGAAGAGGTCTGTTGGTTGCCCATCCAAGCTCTCATAGTCAACACCCTTGTTTGACTTAGCAAAGAGAACTGTTGCTTCTTTGACAGCAGAGTTTTTGCTGTGTGGCATAGCGATTCCGTCACCCAAACCAGTGGAAGTTAGAGCTTCACGCGCTAAGATTCCTTCTTTAAATGTTTCAAAATCCGTCACATAACCGTGATCTACCAAACTTTTAATCATTTCTTCAATGACAGCTGTTTTTTCAGTTGCCTGCAAATCCAGCAACATAACATCTTTTCTCAATAAGTCTTGAATTTTCATCGTTTTTCTACCTCAACTTTTTCATATGTTTCTTTAATAAAGTCCGCTGTTGCCAAGTCATCCGAGAAGGTAGTTGCTGTCCCACAAGCCACTCCCCATTTGAAGGCCTCTACTGCATCTTTTGATTTGACAAATTCACCGGTAAATCCAGCAACCATAGAGTCACCAGCACCAACTGAATTTTTTACTGTCCCTTTGATTGGTTTAGCGAAGTATGCTCCCTCAGATGTTACAAGGAGGGCACCGTCCCCAGCCATAGAGATGATAACATTTTGAGCACCTTTAGCCAACAATTCTCGAGCATATTTCTCGATTTCATCTAAACTTTCAAGTTTCACTCCAAAGATAGCTCCAAGTTCGTGATTGTTTGGTTTAACCAAAAGTGGCTGGTAGTCCAAACTATCAATCAAGGTCTGTCCTTCAAAGTCACAAACCACTTGGGCACCAGTCTTGCGTGTCAATGCAATCAAATCCTTATAGATAACATTGCCTAGGTTCTTAGCACTCGAACCCGCAAACACAACCGTATCTTCTGCTGTCAGACTAGATAGGATAGCTTTCAATTCTTCTAGCTGAGCTGGTTCCACATTTGGACCCGTTCCATTGATTTCTGTTTCTTGGTCTGCTTTGATTTTAACATTGATACGAGTATCTTCTGCTACTTGGACAAAACGAGTTTCGATTTCCTCTTCTGCAAGGGTATCTGTGATAAATTTACCAGTAAAGCCTCCGATAAATCCCGTCGCTGTATTAGGAATATCCAAGCGTTTCAAGACACGACTGACATTGATTCCTTTTCCACCAGCAAACTTATCATCACTGTCCATACGATTGACACTGCCGACTTGAACTTGGTCCAAGCGCACGATATAGTCAATGGATGGATTGAGTGTGACTGTATAAATCATACTTCTATTACCTCCGTTTTCTTCTTAATAGCCTGCAAGAGCTCATGCCCTTGACTTGTGATGACAATAGCGCGTGTAAGTGGTGCTACCTTGGCAAAGCAAGTTTGTCCAATCTTAGACGAATCGACCAAAACATAGGTTTGTTTGGCATTCTCAAAAATAGCACGTTTCACGGCTCCCTCCTCCATATCAGGAGTCGTATAATAACCATCGTCTACACCATTCATCCCGATAAAGGCACGGTCAAAGTGCAATTGATTGATTTGGTTAAGAGCAACACCACCGATACATGCATCTGTTGCCATCTTGACACTTCCTCCAACCATGACAGTTGGAATCTGTTTTTCAACCAACTGTACCGCATGATGAATGGAGTTGGTCACAACTGTAATATTCTTATTAACCAATTCCTTGATTAAAAAAGCAGTTGTCGTTCCAGCATCAATAAAGATAACATCTTGTTCCTTGATAAGAGAGGCTGCTTTTTGAGCAAGTAACTTCTTCTCTTGAAGGTTTTTGACAGATTTTTCTTGAATAGTTTCTTCTTCCTGCAAGGAGTGAGGTAATTCTGCTCCACCATGCACACGGCGAAGCTTGTTTTCCGCCTCCAACTCATCCAAATCTCTTCGTACTGTCGATTCTGATGTTTCTAATAAACTAACCAATTTTTCTAGGGAAACTACATGATGTTGATTTAACTCCTCTAAGATCAGTTGCTTCCGCTCAGTTTTTAACACCAAATCACCTCCTGTTATCGTTTACACTATTCATTCTAGCACAATTCCTACCAAAGTCAAGCATTTTTTATCATTTTCTTTCAAATTCTATCATTTTTCTTATTTCCAAAATTTTTATTGCAAGATAAGTGGCTTTATGGTAGACTATTTGAGTAAGTATTGGAAGATTACTCAAGAGGCTTAAGAGGCCGTGTTGGAAACGCGGTAGGCGTGTAACAGCGTGCGTGGGTTCGAATCCCATGTCTTCCGTAGAAAAGCAAAATTATTTTTTAGATACAACAATGTTGTATCTTTTTTTGTATCCTTTTTTAGCAAAAGAATACCAAGGAATACCAAAGACAAAAATAAAAAACGTTGATTTAACAACGTTTTACCAAGGAATGCAATAGAATGCAAAGGAATAATGGAGCCGGTGGGAGTCGAACCCACGTCCAAACATCTGCCAACATATTTGTCTACAACCATAGGTTATGTATTGTTTTAACAGTCCCTCGACACATAACTCAAGCCTAGGAACTGCGAGTCTATTAATCTCTTATCAAACCACTAGACAAGGCTTGATCGTATCTCGCTAATCATAAGACCTGTCATTGAACACGAGCAATCCAAATCAGGTCACGCCTGCTGTTTTTTAGGCAGCTAGAGCGTAAGAAGTGTTATTTTTTGCAGTTATATTTAACTGAGCGTTTACGTCGCCACACGGGTTGCAAAATATGCCTCATAATGCCTGTCGAATCCGTAACGACCCCAGGATGTTAGAACTATTATAACCTATCTTCACAAAAAATGCAAAATCAAGCCGTTTCTTTAGAAAAGATACTCTTTTAAGGCTTCCGATAAGGCTTGATAACCGGCTACACTTAGATGGAGGCCATCTGTTGTATAGTCTTTTTTGAGTTGCCCTTCTGAACCTGTCAAACTATCATAAATCGGCACAAAATCTACCTGCATATAGGCGGATACTAGAGCCTCATAGGCTTGATTCCATTCTCTAATCTTTTCATTGGTTCGGATATAAACAGTCTGCTTGTATTTCTCTCCCTCATTGACTGGCAAAATGGATAGGAGCTTTATTTGTGACAACGGATAATCTCGGGCAATTGATTGGATCACTCGCTCAAGATTATCCAAGGCTTCATTTATAGGAATATCTTTTCCGATATCATTTGTCCCAATTAGGAGAGCAATTTGATCCACAGCATCACCATAAAGATGGGCATCTAGATTCTCTAATAACAGTTTCGTCTGGTAGCCTCGGATGCCACGATTGACAATCGTCTTTGCAGTCCCAAACAACTCTTGCAATGGGTAGTATTCTACAATCGAATCGCCGATAAAAATTACATCTGGCTCTAGAACAGAAACTTGATTCAATTCACGATACTTGGTTTGAATCTTCTCCTGCTCTTTTAGGAGCCAATTTTCTAATAACTGTACTGCCACCTTATCCCTCTTTCTCTAACCAATTTTCTAGAACTTGATAAACGCCCGCCTGGCTGTTAGCTGGTGCTAGGGCAGTAGCAACGGCCTTGACCTCATCAGCTGCGTTTTCCATCGCATAGGCAATTCCAGCCAACTCTAACATTTCGACATCATTTTCACTGTCACCAAAAGCCATGACTTGTTCCGATTGCAAATTCCAGCGCTTGAGTAATTCTTCCAATCCCCAAGCCTTGTGAACACCAGCCTGTAGGATATCAATACAACCATAACCACTGGAAACAGCTCTTACATGCCCATCAAAGAGATCATTGATTTCCCGCAAAACAGAACTCGAACGTTCTTCACCAACGACCATGCTCATCTTTAGAACTCCTCCAAAGAGGTCTGAGTTTAGCTCATACACAAAATTGGTCCTTTGGTAAAGTTTTTCAATCATCTCTGGAGTCATAAATTTATCAAGGTCTGTAAAAACAGTGCCTTTCTTGACAAAACTCCCATTCATACTAGTGACGACGAACTGATCTCGACACTCCCTCCCTTTAAAATGAACTAAAGCCTTGTCAACCATAGCATCATCCCAGGTCTGAGCTTGAATCAGTTTATTGTTTTCAAAAATACGCGCCCCATTGGCAACGACTAGGACAACTCTACTCGCCAAATGTTTAAGCAATTGCCTCATACGGTGAACTTCATTCCCCGTTGCAATGACAAAACGGATATCCCTTTGATCCAACTGATCTAAAATCTTTTCCAAGCGGGGCAGATCCAGCTGCCCCCTCGGGTCTAGCAAGGTTCCATCCATGTCTGTTGCAATTAATTTAATCGTCATCCTATCTCCTTTAGGGCGAGCGTCTACCACTTCAACCCTACATGTTCATTCATTTCTTTATAGGCCGTGTCAATTCGTTCCTTGGTCGCCTCATCCAACTTGTCACGGTAACTGCCTCCCTCAATGAAGTCCTCTAGGATATAGGTCTGATAGAGGAAGAGCGGATAGCCTTCTGGAGAGTAAGTTCCTTTTGGAGTTCGATTAACCCAAGTTGGATGTGCTTTAGCAGTTTCAATCCTTGTCTTGCCATCTTTTTTCTTAATGGTCACATCCATGAGAACTCCTCGCTCCGTCCACTTGGCATTTTCCTCGTCTTGCATGGTTTCAATGCGTTGGTTTGAGAGGAAATTTCCCATGGAATAGATGATCAATTTTTTGTCACCATCTTTTTCAACGGTTTCAGCAGGTTCAACGACATGAGGATGCCCTCCAAAGATAATATCAGCTCCCCAGTCAATCATCTTATGGTACAGTGTTTTCTGTTCTTCCGTCGGTTCTAGCTGGTACTCAATTCCCATCTGAGGCATGATGACAGTAATATCCGCCTCTTGCTCAGCTCGTTCGATTTCCGCCTTCATCTTATCTTCATTCAGGTCAGAAAGATAGCGATTATAATCCTCTTGAGAGATATACTGCTCAATGCCATTAAAACCGTAAGAATAGGCTAGGAGAGCTACCTTGATACCATTGACTTCCTTGATAACTAGTGGAGCTTGGTCACGGGATTCATGTGTGTAGACTCCTATGGGTGTCATCCCTGCCTTTTCAATAGCTTCTGCTGTCGAAACCACTCCCTCAATTTGAGAATCCAAGATGTGATTATGAGCCAAGTCTAGAACTTGGTAGCCTGCATCCTTGATCGCATCCATGACTTCTCCAGGTGCATTAAAGAGAGGATAGCCTGCCAAGTAGTGGTCCTTGTTCACCGTTCCTTCAAAGTCACCAAGCACTAAATCCGCTTGTTTGAGCCAGGGTTTTACATACTCAAAATTTTCATGGAAATCATAGGTTCCATCTTCTTTCAGAGCTGTTCGGTAGATAGGAATATGGTAGAGAAGGTCACCATTTGCCATGATACGAGCTGTCGTTTCGGCAGACTGATTTTCCTTAGACTGACTAGACGTCTGAGCAGAATCAACTGTTTGACCACTCGGACTTGTTCCCTTGTTCCCTTGTACTGCTTGGGTCAACAAGTTCAGCCCCATAGACAAGGAAACTGCAAGCAACAGCACCGTAATAAACTGGGCATTTGTCCAAGATTTATAATTCCTAAAGAAACCAATACTACTCTTCAACAATCCAAAAATAGGACCATGAGACCATCTATCTTGTCGCTTTTCCATCTTTATCCCCCCCTTGCTTTTACTGCAAGTCTTTTCTTTTATTATACCACAGACAAAAGAGGAATACCGTTTATTATATTATTTTTTAGGAACTTCTGTGACTTTCTTTCTCGCCTATTTTGTGTTATCATGTAGAGGTAATGAAAGGAGAGAAAATGTCTGCTATAGAACGTATTACAAAAGCTGCTCATTTAATTAATATGAACGATATTATCCGTGAGGGGAACCCAACTTTACGCGCGGTTGCTGAGGAGGTCACTTTCCCACTGTCTGACCAGGAAATCATCCTTGGAGAAAAGATGATGCAATTCCTCAAAAATTCTCAGGATCCTGTTATGGCTGAAAAGATGGGACTCCGCGGTGGGGTTGGATTGGCCGCTCCTCAGTTAGATATCTCAAAACGCATTATCGCTGTTTTAGTGCCAAATATTGTGGAAGAAGGTGAAACTCCTCAGGAAGCCTACGACCTGCAAGCTGTTATGTACAATCCAAAAATCGTATCCCACTCTGTTCAGGACGCCGCCCTCGGTGAAGGAGAAGGGTGCCTATCTGTCGACCGTGTAGTTCCAGGCTATGTTGTTCGTCATGCCCGCGTCACTGTTGATTACTTTGACAAGGACGGAGAAAAACACCGCATCAAGCTTAAAGGATACAACTCTATCGTTGTCCAACATGAAATTGACCACATCAACGGAATCATGTTCTACGATCGTATCAATGAGAAAGACCCATTTGCTATCAAAGATGGACTCCTCATCCTCGAATAAAGAAAATCCCGTTGCAAGACGGGGTTTTGTGTTATAATAGAGGCATGAAAACAAATGATATTGTCTATGGCGTCCATGCCGTTACCGAAGCCCTCCTTGCAAATACAGGAAACAAACTCTACCTCCAAGATGATCTCCGAGGTAAGAATGTTGAGAAAGTCAAGGAACTGGCTGCTGAGAAAAAGGTCTCCATCTCTTGGACTTCAAAAAAATCCCTGTCTGAGATGACCGAAGGCGCTGTTCACCAAGGTTTTGTTCTACGAGTTTCCGAATTTGCCTATAGCGAGCTGGATCACATCCTTGCAAAAACACGCCAAGAAGAAAATCCACTTCTGTTGATTCTGGATGGTCTAACTGACCCTCACAACTTAGGTTCTATCTTAAGGACTGCTGATGCGACCAATGTTTCAGGTGTCATCATTCCCAAGCACCGTGCCGTCGGAGTGACTCCTGTCGTTGCCAAAACGGCCACAGGTGCTATTGAGCATGTACCGATTGCGCGAGTGACCAACCTCAGTCAAACTCTAGACAAACTCAAGGATGAAGGCTTCTGGACCTTTGGAACGGATATGAACGGTACTCCTTGCCACAAGTGGAATACAAAAGGAAAAATCGCCCTCATCATCGGAAATGAAGGAAAAGGCATCTCTAGCAACATCAAAAAACAGGTTGATGAGATGATTACCATTCCCATGAATGGACATGTTCAAAGCCTCAATGCCAGTGTTGCTGCAGCCATTCTCATGTACGAAGTTTTCCGAAATAGACTATAAAAAAAGTTTCCAGTCATCTGATTGGAAACTTTTTTATGATTATACTCAATGAAAATCAAAGAGCAAACTAGGAAGCTAGCTTAAGACAGCTCAAAGCACTGCTTTGAGGTTGTGGATAGAACTGACGAAGTCAGTACCCATACCTACGGCAAGGCGAAGCTGACGTGGTTTGAAGAGATTTTCGAAGTGTATTAACTATGTTCTGTAATAAATTTGTAAGCTTCTTGACCAGCGATAGCCCCATCTCCAACTGCTGTTGTTACTTGGCGAAGGTCTTTCTGGCGAACATCTCCAACCGCAAAGATACCGTCAACGGCAGTTTTCATGTGGTTATCTGTCACAATCCAGCCAGCCTGATCTTGAATATTCAAATCTTTGACAAAATCGCTAACGGGATCCAAACCAACATAGATAAAGACACCACCAAAGGCTTGCTCTGTTATTTGACCTGTTTTTACATTTTCAAATACGACAGATTCTACTCGGTTTTCACCTTTGATTTCCTTGACAACAGAATCCCAGATAAAGTTGACTTTCTCATTAGCAAAGGCACGGTCTTGCAAAACCTTTTGGGCACGAAGTTGGTCACGGCGGTGAACAATGGTAACAGTCTTGGCAAAGCGAGTTAAGAAGAGGGCTTCTTCTACCGCTGAATCTCCACCACCGACTACGAGCAAGTCTTGGTCACGGAAGAAAGCTCCATCACAGACTGCACAATAAGAAACACCTCTGCTGTTCAGTTCTTCTTCTCCAGGAACCCCTAAGAGACGGTGTTTTGACCCAGTTGCCACAATGACAGTACGGGTTTCATAAACTTGATCATCAGTGATTACCTTCTTATAGTCACCCTGGTCTTCAATATTTTCAACGTAACCATAAAGATGCTCCACTCCAAGGTTTTCAAGTGGTTCAAACATCTTTTCAGCCAATTCAGGTCCACTGATATTAGCATAACCTGGATAGTTTTCAATATCAGATGTATTATTCATTTGCCCGCCTGGCAAACCGCCTTCAATCAAAGCCACTTTCAGATTGCTTCGAGCGGCATATAAGGCAGCCGTCATTCCCGCAGGTCCAGCACCGATAATAATCGTATCGTACATTTCGATTCCTTCTTTCTTGTTGTAACTATCTTTATTCTAACTTATTCTTGCTAGTCACGCAAGGATTATGCCTTGAAAACCAAGAGCAAACTCATGACGGCAAAGGATAACACCGGAACGACCAAAACTCCAATCATAATCATATCATAGAGATGAGCTTGACGAGCCTTGGCTGTCTTGTCCACACCAGACATGGCTCTCAATCCAATCCAAATCCCCAGAAAAATCACGACAAGGATGGTCGTTAAGATCAAACTCTCGAAATATAAAGAAAACAGTTGCAGCAGCATGATCTCTCTCGTTTCTATCTTTTTTAAAGAGTAAACTCAGCTAGTCCAACTAACTGAGTTTTCCTTTTTCTATTATATCAAATATAAGTCCGTTTGTAACTAGCGAAGAATTCTTTTGTCCGTTCTTCTTTTGGATGATTGATGATTTCATCCGGTGTGCCAGACTCGATGATTTTCCCTTTATCTAGGAATAAAACCTTATCTGCCACTTGGGTTACAAAAGACATATCATGACTGACCAAAATCATGGTCTGACCTGACTTGGCAGCATCTGCAATAGACTTTTCTACCTCACCGACCAATTCTGGGTCTAGAGCTGAAGTGGGTTCGTCCAAGAGCAAGACATCTGGTTTCATAGCAAGCGCACGCGCGAGGGCAACCCGTTGCTTTTGTCCACCTGATAAGTGGCGAGGGTAATGGTTTTCACGATCAGAAAGCCCAACCTTAGCCAACTCTTCCTTGGCGATTTTTGTTGCTTCATCGTCGGATAATTTTTTAACGACAATCAAACCTTCCTTGACATTGTCAAGAGCAGTTCGGCGTTCAAACAAATTAAACTGTTGGAAAACCATGGACAACTTGCGACGAAGGGTTAGAATCTCTTCTTGGCTAATCTGAGAAAAATCAACTTTAAAATTGTCAATCTGAATCGTTCCACTATCTGGAGTTTCAAGGTAATTCAAACTACGAAGAAAGGTTGATTTCCCAGCTCCAGATGAACCAATCAAAGCCACTACCTCACCTTTTTGGATTTCCAAGTTCAGATGATCCAAGACTGTCTGTCCTGAAAAGGATTTGCTTAAATTCGAAATCTTAATCATTAACGAAGGTCTCCTTTCACATCTGTAGACACTGTATCCGGCGCTGAGATAGCCATTTTTCTCTCGATGAAACGGCCGAGGCTTTCAATTCCAATATTGACCACCCAATAAACAAGGGCAACAGAGATAAAGCGCTCAAAATAGCGATAATCAGCTCCACCTAAAATCTGAGCTTGGGCAAAGACCTCCACAACACCTGCGCTAAAGGCTAGAGAAGTCCCCTTGGTCAAACCGATGAGGGAATTAATCAAGGTTGGAGTCGCCACAACGGCCGCATTTGGAATAATCACGCGACGGTAAACTTGAGCTCGCGTCATACCCAAACTGCGTGCCGCCTCAATTTCACCGGGATTAACAGAAAGGATGGCCGCACGAATCGTTTCACTTGCATAAGCCGCCTCATTAAAAGCAAAGGCCACAATCGCAAAAAGCGCTGCTGGAATCGCATTGATATTGAGACCAGTTCCCCATTGTTGGTTGATAGCTTTCAGTGCCAAAGGAATTCCGTAGTAGGTCAACATAAGTTGAACTAGGATTGGGGTACCTTTTAAGAAGCTGACGAAAAAGGCTTGCAAGGGATATAAAATCCTAACACGATTGATCTTAACAATGGCAAAAATCAAGGCAAGTAGCAAACCAAAGAGTGCACCTCCAAGCGTCAACATCAAGGTTGTAGGCAGTTGTTGGACAATCCTTGGAATTCCATCAAAGACCGAACGCAAACTAAAGAGCTTACCATCCGGAATGAGTTGCATCAAACTTTGGTACCAATCTGATGCTAAAAATGTTGTAACAGTCATAAAAACATCCTCTCCTGATAATGATTCATTCTATCATACTTCTGCTCGCAAGCAAATTATTTGCTACGGGCTGCTCAGACTTTGTCTATCTTCTAGTTTATCACACTTTAAAACAGGGAGGCTATATATTTTACCTATCAAGGAGATAAATAAAAACTATCTCAAACCTAAGTCCTCATAGGTTTTTCTATAGCCAATTTGTTTAACAGCACCATTCTCCACCAAAATTGGACGTTTCAATAACATACCATCACTCGCTAGAAGCTTGGCTGCTTCTTGTTTTGACAGACTTCCTACCTTATCTTTCAAGCCAAGTTCACGATATTTGATCCCGCTGGTATTGAAAAATTGTTTCAACTCGAAACCTGAAGTCTCTAACCAGTTTAAAATGACTTCTTGGCTGGGTGTTTCTTCTACAATATGGACGTCTTTGTAGTCAAGTCCGAGTTGGTCAAGTTCATTCTTTGCTTTCTTACAAGTTGAACATTTTGGGTATTCGATAAATTCTAACATTTTCTTTTCTTTCTATTCTTTATTTTCTTGAAAATCTGCGCCTTCATGCTCCAAGAGCCAAGCTTTCTTTTCCACTCCTGCAGCATAACCTGTCAGACGCTTGCCTGCTCCCAGCACACGATGACAGGGGACGAGGATGGACCAGGGATTACGCCCCACTGCTCCGCCAATAGCTTGGGCAGAGAGTACCTGCAAGTCTTGAGCTATTTGACCGTAAGTCATTGTTTGCCCATAAGGAATACTCTGTAAGTAGGTCCAGACTCGCTTTTCAAAATCCGTCCCAATGGGAGCCAAGGGCAAGAGAGACAAGTCTTGAACTCTCCCATCGAAATAAGCATTTAAATAGGAAATAACTTTGTCGAGGACAGGATGTTCCTTAACGATTTCTATCCCATCCGTATCAATACCTCTCTCAAAATGAGTTTGGTCCTGCACCCAAATTCCATGCAGATATTGCTCGTCAGCAACTAAGGATAAAGTTCCAATTGGCGACGGGTAGAGCATCTTTGCGTACTTTTTCTGCTTCATTTTTTTAATTTCTGATAGGCCAAACGTTCCCCATCAACTGGAACCTTACCAACCTGTTGGAAGCCTAGCTTTTCAAAGATATGCTGCATGGCCTTGTTTTCTGCATGCGTATCTGAGCGAAAATCTAGATAATCAAAACCTTCAATCAAGCCTTCTAGGAAAGTCTGAGCAACACCTTGTCCTTGGACATCTGCTGCCACAGCGATACGGTGAAAGACCAGATATTCTGATTCTTCCCCCTGCCAACTTCCTTCATAAATGGCTTCATAGGCTTCCTCTGGACTCTTGGTTACAGTAGCATAAGCTAGCAGTTCTCCTTCTTCCAAGGCCACATAGGCTTGGCCTGAGATGATATCATCAATAATGATATCTGCATTTGGATAGCCATTTTGCCACTGGTCGCTACCAGACTTTGCTAAGCACTTTTTGGCATCCTCCATCACCTGCATAATCGCATCCACTTCGTTTGGGAAAGCTAAACGAATCTCCATCTTTTCCCCTCATTTCTAACTATTTTCTCTCATCATAGCATAATTTAAAGCTTTCTACAAGCAGTTGAAACTTGACTTTTGTTTTTTATTATTTTATAATCTAGTTATCGAAACTAGATAAAAAGGAGTTGGAAATGAATTCTAACTTTTCCTACCCAAAATGGGAAGACATTCCAAACATTGACCTCTATCTGGATCAGGTTTTACTTTATGTCAATCAGGTCTGTGCCCCTATCTCTCCAGATAAGGACAAGGGACTAACAGCATCTATGGTCAATAACTATGTCAAACATGGTTACCTGACAAAGCCAGACAAGAAAAAATACCAACGCAAACAGATCGCCCGTTTGATTGCCATCACCACTCTCAAGTCTGTCTTTTCGATCCAAGAAATTGCTCAGACCCTTAATACTCTGCAAACTCAAGCGAGCTCAGACCAGCTCTACGATGCTTTTGTAGACTACATGAACCATGGGATTGATCCAGAAAATCCTATTATCCAAACTAGCTGTCAAACGGTTAAACTCTATCATCAAACTCTAGACTTAATCCTTATCAAAGAAGAGGAGGAAATCCAATGAATACCAGTCTAAAACTCAGTAAAAAACTCAGTTTTGGAGAGGAAATTGCTAATAGCGTGACCCATGCTGTGGGTGCCGTTATCATGCTCATCCTACTCCCCATTTCATCCACCTATAGTTATGAAGCACACGGATTTTTATCATCCTTTGGCGTTTCTATCTTTGTTATCAGTCTCTTTCTCATGTTCCTCTCGTCAACCATTTACCACTCTATGGCCTATGGTTCGACCCACAAATACGTCTTGCGAATCATCGACCATTCTATGATTTACGTGGCTATCGCGGGCTCTTATACGCCGGTCGTATTGACTTTGATGAATAACTGGTTTGGCTATCTGATCATTGCCATTCAGTGGGGAACGACCATCTTTGGCATCCTTTATAAAATCTTTGCTAAAAAGGTCAATGAGAAATTCAGCCTTGCCCTTTACCTGATCATGGGCTGGTTGGTTCTGGCTATCATTCCTGCCATTATCAGTCAAACAACACCAATTTTCTGGAGTCTCATGGTAACTGGTGGGCTCTGTTATACAGTTGGAGCTGGATTTTACGCTAAGAAAAAACCTTATTTCCACATGATTTGGCATCTCTTTATCCTAGCAGCATCTGCACTTCAGTACATCGCTATTGTTTATTACATGTAAAAAAGTTGAGAATCTTTTCTCAACTTTTTTCTTTACACATATTGATAAAATACTGGTGCAAGCGAGCATCATCTGTTAACTCAGGATGAAAAGAGGTTACCAGCATATTTTTTTCTTGCGCAGCAACGATTTGATCATCAACTGTTGCTAGAATTTCTACACCCTCTCCAACACTGCTGATAATCGGTCCACGGATAAAGGTCATGGGAATCTGACCAACTCCCTTACATTCTGCTTCTGTATAAAAACTTCCTAGTTGGCGCCCATAGGCGTTGCGCTCAACTACTATGTCCATAGTCGCTAGATGACTTTCTTCCTGAGAAATGATTTCCTTAGCCAGCAAAATTAAGCCCGCACAGGTCCCAAAAGCGGGTAATCCAGATAGAATGGCTTCTCGGATGGGAAGCAGCATGTTCTGGTCGCGCAAGAGCTTGCCCATGGTTGTAGACTCACCGCCAGGTAATATCAAACCCACCAAGTCACTCTGATGTTGTTGAAAATCATCTAAATTTCTGATTTCGACACTAACAACACCTAACTTTTCTAGCACTTTTGCATGTTCTGCAAAGGCGCCTTGCAAGGCCAATATTCCAATTTTCATCTATTTTCCTCGCTCTGCCATAAGAATTTGGATTTCATTCTCATTGATACCAACCATGGCTTCCCCTAGATCTTCAGAGATTTGAGCCAGAATTTGAGGATTTTGGTAGTTGGTTACGGCCTTAACAATAGCACTTGCTCGTTTAACAGGGTCGCCTGATTTGAAAATACCTGAACCAACAAAGACACCCTCTGCCCCCAATTGCATCATCAGCGCAGCATCTGCTGGTGTTGCAACACCTCCAGCTGCGAAGTTTACAACTGGCAATTTTCCATGTTCATGAACGTATTGGACCAATTCTACAGGGACTTGCAAGTCCTTGGCAGCCACATAAAGTTCATCTTCGCGAAGATTTTGAATACGGCGAATTTCTTGATTCATCATGCGCATATGACGAACGGCTTGAACAATATCTCCTGTCCCCGGTTCTCCTTTTGTGCGAATCATGGAAGCTCCTTCAGCGATACGACGCAAGGCTTCACCCAAGTCCTTAGCTCCACAGACAAAAGGAACTTGAAATTCCTTCTTATCTACATGGAAACGATCGTCTGCTGGAGACAGCACTTCACTCTCATCGATATAGTCAATCTCAATAGCCTCTAAAATCTGAGCTTCAACAAAATGCCCAATTCTGACCTTGGCCATCACTGGAATGCTGACCGCTTCTTGGATTTCCTTAATCATCTTTGGATCGCTCATACGGGAAACCCCACCAGCTGCACGAATATCAGCTGGAATCCGTTCCAAGGCCATAACAGCTGCCGCACCAGCAGCCTCTGCGATACGAGCCTGTTCAGGGTTTTGAACGTCCATGATAACCCCACCTTTGAGCATCTGTGCCAAGTTTTTATTTAGTTCATAACGATTTTCAGTCATTTCTTAATCCTCATCATTTGTATTGGTAGCTACCATTTCATTTTAAGCCAGATTAGAATGAAGTACAAGATAGAAAAACAATAATTGTCTGGGTACAGATGGATTAAAAAAACTATCTGACCTTAACTTAAGGCCAGATAGCTCAGCTATTGTTATTTTTCAGCTGTAAGTGCAGCCATTGTGATGTAGTTGTATGGTTTGTTGAAGTGTGGCAAGAAGAATAGGTCTGTCAAAGCCAATTTATCAATTGTCACATGCTCTTGGATAGCAAGTGAGAACATGTGGATTCCCATACTAATTGCAGCATCATGTGAAACCATTTGTGCACCAAGGATTTCGCGACTGTCTTTATCAAAGACAATCTTGATGGCAACTTCGTGGTTGTCATGCTTCATAAATTCTGGTTTTTGAAGATCGTTAAAGCCAGTTTCAGTTGCATTGTAACCTGCTGCTTTTGCTTTTTCAAGAGTCAAACCAGTTGAAACCATGTGAAGACCATAGATTGAAATACCGTTTGATCCTTGCACACCGATTCCTTCCAATTCATGTCCACAAGCATTGTAAGCACCAACGATACCAGTACGTACAGCGTTAGATGCAAGAGCGATGTAGCTAGTGTCTTTACGAGCATTGTCATAAACAGTCGCACAGTCACCAACAGCGTATACACCTGGGATAGATGTTTCTTGTTTCTTGTCTACAAGGAAGGCACCGTTGCGGAAAAGTTCAATCTTACCGTCAGCAAGAGCTGTGTTTGGACGGAAACCAACTGCAAGAACCACCATATCCACATCAAATGTTTCTTTGTCTGTTACCAAACGTTCAACTTTACCGTCACCTTGGATGGCTTTAACTGTTTGACCAAGCGCCAAGCGGATGTTGTGGTCTTCCAAGTTCTTCGCCATCATTTGGGTGAAGTCTTTGTCATAGTAGCCGTTCAAAACAGTGTCTACGATATCAACAAGCACCACTTCTTTTCCAAGACGTTCGAAAGCTTCAGCCAGCTCAACACCGATGTAACCACCACCAACAACGGCAATGCGCTCAAGGTGTTTGCTCTTGTCAGCAAGTTTTTCGATGACTTCTTCTGCATTTTGGTACAACTTAACAAATTGAACATTTTCAAGTGTTGCTTTGAATTCGCGGTTACCCTTAACGATTTCAACACCTTCGATTGGAGGCAAGATTGGAGTTGAACCAGTTGCAAAGATTAATTTATCATAAGACTCTTTGTGTTCTTTACCTTCAACTTCAGCAGTTACAACTTTGTTATCGTAGTCAATTGAAAGAACTGGTGAGTTCATGTAAATTTTAGCACCTTTTGCTTCCAATTTTTCTTTATCAGAGTAGAAGAGACCTTCTGGGCCATCAATTTGTTCCCCGATCCAAAGCGCCATTCCACAACCAAGGAATGAAATATTTGAGTTTTGGTCAAATACTACGATTTCGTTCTCATGACCAAAGTTATCCAACATCGTATTAATACAAGCTGTACCAGCGTGGTTAGCACCAACTACAACGATTTTACTCATAGAAAAATTCCTACCTTTAATTTTTGATTTACTTTTCTAGTATATCATTTACTGTTAGCGTTTACAAGATATTTGCTCAGAATTCTCTTTTTTTCAGAAAAAAATACTCTTAATATTAACAAACCTTATTTTTCTATCGTTTTCATTCTAATTTTGAGCATATTTCTTGACTTTTTGTCAAAATACATTTGTGAAAACGCTGACTTTATGGTATGCTAGTTACATGGAAATAAAATGTAAGGGGTTTACTTTTTCTTTAACCAACTTATATTGAATGATTTCCTATGAAAAGAAAGGAGCTGGTAGTTTGCCTCTTCATTCACGTTCTGAACGGCTAATGGGAACAACTATCACGATTTCATTAGTAGATGAGCGGGCAGAAATCCTGCTTCAGGGCGCTTTTGACTTGCTCAAGGAGCTCGAATACCGCTTCAACGCCAATAGTCAAGAATCTGAACTGATGGAAATCAACTACCAGGCTGGAATCACACCTGTTAAGGTTCATCCTGACCTGTTTGAACTGATTGCTCTTGGACTAGAGCACAGCCTAGCTCCCTCTAGCCATCTCAATATCAGTATCGGTCCCTTGATTCAAACCTGGCGAATCGGATTTGCAGATGCCCGGCTTCCAGAGTTAAACGAAATCGAAGCCGTCTTGCCTCTAGTTGACCCGCATTTTATCAAGTTAGATCCGACTAACTCTACTGTTTTTTTAGAGAAGAAAGGAATGAAGCTTGATTTAGGTTGTTTAGCCAAGGGCTATAGTGCAGATAAGGTTGCTCAGTATTTGAAAACACATGGTATCACCTCTGCCTTGATCAACCTCGGAGGAAATATCCTCACCATCGGGAATAACCAAGCCAAAGAAGGGAAAGCCTGGCAAATCGGTATTCAAGATCCGCGAAATCCTCGTGGCAATCATCTCCTAACCATTCCTGCTTCTAACAAATCCGTTGTTACTTCAGGTATCTATGAACGTCACCTGACAGTAGATGGAAAAGACTATCACCATATCTTTGATAGTGAGACAGGATTCCCTGTCGAAACCAATCTTGCTAGCCTAACGATTATCTCAGATAAATCCGTTGATGGTGAGATTTGGACAACCCGCCTATTCGGAGAACGAAGCGCTTCTATCCTCTGGCAAGTCGAAAGTATAGATGGGATTGAAGCCATCCTCATCGACAAAGAGGGACGCCTTGCTTGTTCTTCAGGCCTTCAAAATTGTATTATGTAAAAAGAGAAAGGAAATCTCATGCTAAAACTTATTGCCATTGTTGGAACGAACTCTAAACGTTCTACAAACCGCCAATTGCTCCAATACATGCAAAAACACTTTGCGGATAAAGCTGAAATTGAACTCGTTGAAATCAAGGATATCCCTGTTTTCAACAAACCAGCAGATAAGCAACTTCCAGCTGAAATTCTTGAGATTGCAGCTAAAATTGAAGCATCTGACGGTGTGATTATCGGTACTCCTGAGTACGACCACTCTATCCCTGCAGTTTTGATGAGCGCTCTTGCTTGGCTATCTTACGGTATCTACCCACTTTTGAACAAACCAATCATGATTACTGGTGCTTCATACGGCACACTTGGTTCATCTCGTGCCCAATTGCAACTTCGTCAAATCTTGAATGCTCCTGAAATCAAGGCAAATGTTCTTCCAGATGAATTCTTGCTCTCACACTCTCTTCAAGCATTTAACCCAAGTGGTGACTTGGTTGACCTTGATGTCATCAAGAAATTGGATGCTATTTTTGATGACTTCCGTATCTTCGTGAAAATTACTGAAAAATTGCGCAACGCACAAGAATTGCTTCGTAAAGATGCAGAAGAATTTGACTGGGAAAATTTGTAAGATAGGAGACCGAAAGAATGAAATTTGTTGGACTTGTTGGATCAAACTACGATCAATCATATAACCGCAAACTCTTGGAATTTATTCGTCGCAATTTCAAATTCAAATTTGAATTAGAAGTTCTTGAAATCGACGAAGTTCCAATGTTTAACCAAGACGAAAAATGGGACGAAAGTTTCCAATTGCGCTTCTTGTATAACAAGATTACACGTGCTGATGGTGTCATTATCGCCACTCCTGAGCACAACCACACTATCTCAGCTTCTCTCAAATCTGTACTTGAATGGCTTTCATACGAAGTTCATCCATTTGAAAACAAGCCTGTTATGATTGTAGGTGCATCATACTACGACCAAGGAACATCACGTGCCCAAGTTCACCTCCGTAAAATCCTTGATGCTCCAGGTGTCAATGCCTACACGCTTCCAGGTAACGAATTCCTTCTTGGTAAAGCTAAGGAAGCTTTTGATAACGACGGAAATATCACCAACGAAGGCACTGTTAAATTCCTTGAAACTTGCTTAGATAACTTTGTAAAATACGTAGGAGTCGTTTCGAAATTGAAAAAACCAAAACCAATCGAACCAGAAGACTTGGATTGTGGAAAACCAATCGCTACAACCATCACAGAAGTTGATCCTGACGATCCAGAATGGGTAGAAAAAGTTGCTGCAATCACTGGAGCTGTTTCTGGTGATACCTATGTCAAACTGGACCATGGTATCCTGACAGTTAACCAAATTGATATGTTCTTGAAAGCTATGCCATTTGAATTGACATACGCTGACGATAACAACCAATTCCTCTACTACAATAACGCTCACCAAGATCCAGACACCATGTTTGCCAAACGTGTACCACCTCAATCAGGTAACCGTATGTCGACTGTTCATGGATCTCTTCCACCAGCACGTATGAAGAATGTAGAGTGGGTTATCGGAACACTTCGTAACGGAAACCAAGAATACGTCCGTACGATCGTTCCAGGTTCTCCTGCAGGTGTCATCAACACCCACAACTACCAAGCGATGTACTATCCTGATGGATCATACGCTGGAATAAATGAAATTGTCTTTAACTTCCAACCATGGCTTGACTGGTACCTAAAAGAAACGGGTCAACGTTTGGTTGGTGGTAGCGGACCATTTGCTCCTGCTGCTGGAAGTCATGGAGATGCCGATGCTACTTCTGGTGCTTCTGATTCAGGTGACGCTGGAGGCCACGGTGGTGGCGCAGACGCTACTTCTGGCGCAAGTAACTAAGAAACTAAAAAGGAGCCAAATGGCTCCTTTTTTTATTACAACAGAAAAAGGGCTTGTAAATCATCTACAGCCCCCTTTCATTTTATGAGTTAGGATCATCTAAACTGCGACCGTGTAAACCTTTTTCACGTTGCACTTGGCGTAGTTTTTCTGGTGTGACGTCATTTCCCTCTTCATCAACAATCTTAATTCCTTCAATATGGTGACGAACAGCACGACGATAGCCTTCGATGTATTCCTCACGAAGTTTAGCTTGTTCTACTTTTTCAGCAGAAGTTAAGCCTTCTGTTTTTTTCTTTTTAGCGAGCTCGTTGATACGAGCGATTTTTTTTGAATCCATGTTTATCTCCTTTGTAAAAAGATACAGTTCGTTTAATAGAGAGTCTACTTGGTATTGATTTGGTTAAAGCGTGCAAGTTTAGCTGCTTTCTTGGTTAATTGCGACAAAACAGCCAATCGATTTTGACGAATATCTTGATCATCGGTCATTACCATAGTATTCTCAAAGAAAGCATCAATAACTGGACTAAGCGCAAAGAGTTGTTCTAATTGCTGACTTGCAGTCCCTGATAAAACGAGTGATTCTACTGCTTCCGCCAAGGCTTTCTCTTCTTCATTTTCAAAGAGAGCAGGATCAACTGTTTCAGATCCTTCTGCTTTCTCAGCCAAGTTGAAAGCACGTGAAAGAGATTCTACAGACGGTTTGAAGTTTTCTTCCTTGCTTGCTTCGACGAGAGCACTTGCTGCTTCCAACATATCCGCCACGACAAAGTTCGAACTTGCAAGGACCGCTTCCTTAATGTCTTTTGGAGTAGAACCCATCATCTTATCAACACGAGCCTTGATAAAGTCCATGACCTCTGCTTTATTTCCATAAGTCAAGCTGTCAAATTTCAAAGCATAAAGGCTATCAATCAACTCATCCATAGCAATGT
This sequence comes from Streptococcus sp. SR1, assembly GCF_000526075.1. NCBI lineage: Bacteria > Bacillati > Bacillota > Bacilli > Lactobacillales > Streptococcaceae > Streptococcus > Streptococcus sp. SR1. The sequence goes on along the minus strand of NZ_JATR01000019.1, from coordinate 73,690 downwards.
GCCAACCAAAAGCATCCAAGATACGAACTACACCTTGAGTTGCACGACGAAGGGCATAAGGATCGTTAGAACCTGATGGAATCAAGCCTACTGAGAAGAAACTCAAAATCGTATCCAATTTGTCTGCAATGGCTAGAATGGCTCCAATCTTGCTCTCTGGGAGAGCTCCGTCCGCTGATGTAGGCATGTAGTGTTCACGAATGGCAGCCGCAACTGCTGGAGTTTCCCCAGCAAGAAGGGCATATTTCTCACCCATAATTCCTTGGAGTTCATCAAACTCACCAACCATCCCTGTCAACAAGTCAAACTTGTAAATGGATGCTGCTCGGGCAAGATCAATCGTTTCATCCACTGATAAACCAGCTTTTTCCGCCAAAAGGACGGCAATCTGACCTGTACGAATCATGTGTTCACGAAGAGAACCAATCTTTTCGTGGAAGGTCACATGGTTCAATTTTTCAACAAGATCTGAAATGACCAATTTTTGGTCTTCACGCCAGAAGAATTCTCCGTCTTCCAAGCGGGCAACTAAAACTTTTTCATTTCCCTTGATGACATTTTCCAAATGCTCTGCGTTTCCGTTACGAACAGAAATGAAGTTTGGCAAGAGTTTACCTTCTTGATCACGAACAACGAAGTAACGTTGGTGTTCCTTCATCGAAGTCACCAAAACTTCTTCTGGAACTTCAAGGTATTTGGCATCAAAACTTCCCATAAAGGCAGTTGGGTATTCAACCAAGTTCAAGACTTCATTCAGCAATTCTGCATCAATTTCGATACGTACGCCATGTTTTGCCTCGATTTCTTTGATTTGGTCAACAATCATTTGCTCACGTTCACGTGGATCCGCGATTACAAACTGTTCACGAAGGTCTTCTTCATAGCTTAATGCTGACTGAATCTTGGTTTCTTGTCCCAAGAAACGATGACCACGACTCACACGACCGCCCTTAATATCAAGGAAATCCAAGTCAAACTCTTGCTCGTCCAAGAGAACTGTCAAAGTGTGTACAGGGCGGATATACTCAAAAGTGTTGTTAGCCCAGTGCATGCTGACAGGGAAAGTCAGTGACTTCAAGACGTCTACTACACCTGGAACAATGGCTTCAACTGGTTGCCCCACTTCTTCCTTGGTAACATAGACATATTCTTCACCTTTGATTTCACGGAATTCAATATCTTCAACTGTCAAGTCTTTTCCACGGACAAATCCTTGAGCTGCTTTGGTGAAGTTTCCATCACTATCCAAGGCGATTTTCTTTGCTGGACCCTTGAAATCTTCTGTCAAATCAGACTGTTTGTCTGCAAGACCAGTCACACGAACAGCCAAACGACGTGGTGTTGAGAAGGTTTGAATAGCTTCAAAAGACAGGCGGTTTTCCTTGAGGAAGGCTGCCATTTTTTCACCTAGTTGGTTTTCGCTTGGAGTTACTACGTAGGCTGGTAACTCTTCAAGACCGAGTTCTACTAATAAGTTTTTTGTCATGTTTTTTCCTTTACATCTTCTTCAATCTTTTCTTTTGATATGCACCTTAGGTACTGGGGACGTCGCTAATTAACTTTGTGAATCTGTATGGAAATCTAATACAAAATTGATCAAGATTTCCAACAGTCTCATCAAAGTGGATTTAGCTGACTGATTTTTGAACCCAAGGGTTCAAAAATCCCCACATAACAGTACAGCGGTGCATATCCCTCTAGCAAGTCTTCGACTTGCCTCTAACGATTTTAGAGCACAGTATTACTCACTATTCTGCGTCTTCTGCTAAGAGTTTAGCTCGTGTCGCCTCATCCAAAAGTGGGTAGCCTAGGCGTTTGCGTTCCGCAACAAAGGTTTTAGCTACGACACGAGCCAAGTTACGGATACGAGCGATATAGCCCGCACGCTCGGTTACAGATACGGCACCACGCGCGTCCAGCAGGTTAAAGGTATGTGAACATTTGAGAACATAGTCATAGGCAGGGTGAACCAAGCCCTCTTCCAAGGCACGACCAGCTTCCTTTTCAAACTTATCAAAGTTTTCAAGCAACATTTCTTGGTCCGAAATTTCAAATGAATATTTTGAATGCTCGTACTCAGGCTGGATAAAGATTTCTCCATATTTTACACCATCAGCCCACTCAATATCATAGACAGAATCAACTTCTTGAATATAAGAAGCCAAGCGTTCCAAACCATAGGTAACTTCCGCAGTCACAGGGCCAGTTGCCAATCCACCAACTTGTTGGAAATAAGTGAACTGAGTGATTTCCATCCCATCAAGCCAAACTTCCCAACCGAGACCAGCTGAACCAGTCGATGGATTTTCCCAGTTATCTTCAACGAAGCGGATATCGTGTTCCAATGGATTGATACCCAATTTTTCCAAAGACTCAAGGTAAAGTTCTTGGATGTTTGATGGAGAAGGCTTCATAACCACTTGGAATTGGTGGTGTTGGTAGAGACGGTTAGGGTTTTCCCCGTAACGACCGTCAGCAGGACGGCGTGATGGCTCTACATAAGCCGCATTCCATGGCTCAGGTCCGATAGCACGAAGGAAAGTGTACGGACTCATGGTTCCCGCACCTTTTTCATTATCATAAGCCTGCATGAGCATACAACCTTGGTCATTCCAAAATTGTTGCAAAGTCAAAATAATTTCTTGAAATGTTAATTTCTTAGACATTGAATACTCCTTAATAAAAAATGATTTTTTGCGACACGAGTCTGCCTTGTCGATTATACGAGGCAAGACGAGTTAGTACTGCGTCTAGCTCAGGCACTCTAGTGCTGAGCGTGGGGCAGTCCGACTGTAAGGAGGTCTCTGCCACTGACGCAGTGGAAAGTCAATTTTTTAGACATTATTTACTCCTTTTTATAAATTCTTGTGACTTTGGATACAAAAAGAACCGTGTCTTTACTCCTAAGTCTGTGACCTAGGGGCGTCAGAAACGCGGTTCCACCCTAATTTATTACTTCATTGTTTTTTAAAATACGACAGAAAGCGCCAGTTTCTTACCTTGTCCTACTTGGCTCCCACTATCCCAAGCTCGCTTGAAGAACGCCATAAGACTTTCTTTCCTAGCTAGTATTATAGCAGATTTCCTAGCTAGTGTAAACCAAAAATGAGTCTGAAAACAAAGTTTCAGACTCATTTATCAGTAAAGCTTCAGAAACTCCTGTTTAAGGATGTCTTCTTGCTTTTGGTTTTTTGCCATGCAGATTTCTCTTGGCTTGTTTCAAGACTGTAATGGCATCTTTGACATCTTCTTGGCTCGCTCCTGGATCTTTAAGGAGTTCCTGTGCTTCTTTAAAGACTAGAAGATAAGCTGCTTTTTCTTTCTTATCTGCATAGATAAATCTCGCATTCTTTTCTTGGAAGAGACGTTCATCCTTGACCAGTTTCTTTAGACTAGAGAAGTCTGTGGCCTTGCCATTTAGTTTGCTTTTAGCTGTAGCTAGGGCAATAAGAGATTGGTCAATTTGATCTTGTTTGACTTTAGGGTCCACAGCTAGTAAGGCAATTTCTTGGAAGGCACGATCATAAGCTCGACGTACTTTTTCCTTGGCATTAGCATATCGTCCAGTTTTAGTCGTTGCGTAGTAAGCTTTCATAGCTTCTTTCAAGGCTGCCACGTTCAAATCTTTTCCATCCAAAGTCTTACCAGCAGCTTCAAGACTAGCGAGAACGCCATCAATCAATTCTTGCTTCAACTTGCTTGACAAGGCTGACTGCGCCACTTGGAAAGCTTGATCATAAGCTTTTCTCTTATCTGCACTACTATTAAAGTAACGAGACGTTTCTACCAGTTCTTTTTGTTGATTTACCGCAGCAATCAAGGCCAACTTAGACACAACAGATAGGCGCAAAGCATTATTTCGACCTGGCTGAACGAGCAAGGAAACGAGATCTTCAAGGAGTTCATATCCAGTTGGCAAGGTGACTTGTACAGTATAACGACCTGTAGCAACTTTCTTACCAAAGGCGTATTGACCGTATTTTTCAGCAGGAAGAGTGATACTTGTCCCATCTTCTCCTTTCAGAACTACTGTAGTCGTCTTTGGAACAGCTTGATTGAAAGAAACAGATACCGGAGCATACTCTAGGAGATTTGCTAGGAAGGTAATGGTTTGGAAACTATTTTCTTCCGTCAGGTCAAACTCTTGGGACAAGGCACTGATAAACTTCAGTTCTGTTCGGTCATAACTGAAAATTTCTGCCGTATAATGACCAAATTGTAAGAAATGAATCGCTTTTGTCTTGTCAACATCAACATATTGCCCCTTGCTATTTTTGATTCGATAGACGTAGAGGGTATCAATATCCTGGTTTGTTTTTGCATCCTTCAATGCAATTTTCACTCGACCACTATTTTGATTGCGCACAAGTTCGGCAAGCGAGATATAGTCTACATTCCCTGCATAGTCCTCTACAAGATAGTAAATATTAGCCTTGTCAACATCCTTAGGAAGTGTATAACTACCGTCAGCATTGGCCTTAATCAGATGGGTGTTTTCAAACGCACGCGTTCCAGACTGGTCCTTTCCAGTTAGAACCATGCTCCCTTTTTGGTCAAATGGTGTGATATAGAAGACTTTTTCTGAAAGGATACCGCCTTGACCAACATCTTTTGGTTTGCGAGCTACGAATTCTTGATTTCCATCTTTAAAGCGAATATAACCACTTGTGATGACCGGTTTTTGAGTATCAATTTGAATTTTAAAGGTCGTGTATTGTTCTTTTGCTCCTGGAACGTCTGGTGTATAACTGATAACATAGTCATATAAACCATCCGCAACGGTATTACCATTAAAATCCTGACCTCTCCAAGCAGTATTATCTAGAATATAACTCTTCAGATTTCTACTGTCTCCATCAAAATAATTCTTACGGAGATCCTTTGCATCGCCCTCCCAAATAGGATGTTCATGCTTGGTATCCGTAGCCGCATAAACTGTAGCCCGAAGATTTACAAGATTTCTCAAAGCAACCGTTTTGTATTCAACCAGATCTTTGTTTCCATCATCGTTTGGAGAAATAGCAATACGGACATTCCCTTTTTCGTCCAACTGAAGAACATGCTTACCTTCAGCATTTTGTTCAATCCCAAGAACAGTAATTCGGCGTCCTTGGCGTTGACCTTGAGAAACTAGAAGGTCATTTTGTAAGGTTGCGAGATAGGTGGCATCATTAGAGTAGTTAACGGCAGGATTTTCCTTGTCTACTTCCGTGTAAAATCCATTTTTCCCTTCTCGAATAAGGTTGTAAATTGGTTTTTCGACAGCGGGGAGATTTTGGAACTCTCCTCGGAAGCCCATAAATGCAAGACTCACAATATCCCCATCATCTGCTGGATCTACAAAGCGAACAAAACCTTCAAGGAAATAGCCATTTGGCATTTGTTTGCTGAGTTCAGCAGCAAATTTTTGAGCATCTACTTTAACAGTGACTGTTTGACTGCTGTGGGCTTTGACCGTCACTTCAGGCCAGACTGTCTCCGTTAGTTTTCGAGGTCGAAGGGTGAATTTTCCATCTTGAACTTCGTCTGTATTGGTATTCACCACCATCTTGAGAGTACGGTCAGTATCTGAAATATTGTGTACAGTGACCTTGAAAGTAAATTGATCTCCAACATTTCCCAGAGTCACACTTGGATAACCATTTTCACCCGTTACATAGAGGTCTGTTGACACTGCAGCAGCTGTGTCCACAATACCAGAACCTTGCTGACGAGGAGAGGTATAAGTGCCTGTGTCCTTATTAACATGTGGTTTTGCAGTTGACATGATCAAGGCCTTGACAGTCTCTGATACTTGCTCAGGAGTCAATTCTGGATGGTGTTTTTGAAGGTATTCCTTAACCAGAACTGCAACACCCGTAACGTGAGGAGCCGCCATACTGGTTCCGCTGATACTACCATAAGTATTGTCATTAAAGGATGAATAGATATTGCCGCCAGGAGCTGTTACGTCTGGTTTCAATTGTCCATCGGTGGTCACTCCCCAACTTGAAAAGTCAGATAGCTGATTGGCTACATCGGATGGGCGATTATCCATCTTGTCATTAAAAACAATCTTGTAGTTTCCTGATTTTAAGGCTTCACCATACTGTTTAGAAATAAATACAGAAGGAATTTTCTTTGCTTCATCATCAATAGCCATATTGATGTTTGCACCTTCTACATTATTGTAGATCAAAGCACCAACTGCACCGTGTTTTCGTGCATTTTTGATCTTCTCTGAAAAATTCATAGCTCCACGCTGAATGAGGGCAAGTTTCCCAGTTAAATCCAACTTTGCAAAGTCTTCTTCACGACCTAACCCTGCTTCGACGTATTCATACACTTTTCCTTTTTCAAAGTCCTTATCTGCCTCAGGTTGATTATAATCAAATTTTCCGTTATGAAGGCCGGCATTTCCCTCTAGACCTTTAACTTCAAAAACGGCTGTTGTCAATGTTTTGTTATTGACAGAAGCAACTGAAATTGAGTCTTCAACAGTGGATGGATTTCCAACCAAGCCATAGTCTGGGTTTTCGGCTAGTGGTTTTGAATAACCATTTCCGAATGTATTGCTATTTCCTGCTGAGATAAGAACAGAAACTCCCTTGGCACGAGCCCGTTTGATGGCATCCACGATATCAGAACCAGCATCGACCATAGAACCAGTGCTAGAGCCTAAACTCATATTAATGGCATCTGCTCCCAAGGCAACTGCGTCATCAATCGCCTTTACATAAAGGGCAGAACTGGTCGTTTTTTGGCGATCTGAAAAGACACGCATAAACATAACTTGGGCTTCTGGCGCCACACCATAGACCTTTTCACCATTTGGTGCTTCTTTATCAGGGTTTCCAGCTGCTATCCCTGTTACGTGCATCCCATGAGAAGTTCTTTCTGCTTCTTTGATCTTATCTGTTCCGTCAAAGTAGTCATAGGCATAGACAACCTTATCGCTATACCATTTACCGTAATCGATTCCAGCAGCCTTTTTAGCTGCTTCGATGGCTTCCTTGTTTTTAAATTTTGCTTTTGACGGATCCGAAATTCGAAGAACCTCATGATTCAAATCAAGCCCAGAGTCAATTATGGCAACAACGGTCCCTGTCCCCTTGTAACCAGCCTTCCAAGTTTTTGGTACTGTGATGATATCATTGCTTGAAAGACTATTTGGTTTTGCAGACTCAGCTTTTTCTTGTTCTTTTTCAGTAGCTGCCGTTTCTCCAGTAGCTTTAGGAGCTGTCGTTACTTGAACCTCTTTTTTCTCCAAGTCAGAAGCCTTCTCAGTAGCAGGCGCTGGACTGGTAGCTACTGTTGTTTCTTTCTGAACGACACCTTGATTCTCTTCGTTTGAAACTGCGCTATCTTTTCCTGATTCTTGGGCTTCAGCAGTTTTATCAACCGGAGCATCTACCTTAGCATCTTGTTTACTAGCATCCTCTTTAGAAGTTTCAACTTCTTGTTTCTCTCCAACTACTGGTGCTATCCCATTAGTATTGGTTTGGTCAGTTGAAGAGTTTGAGTGTTTATCGTCTTTTAGCTCTGTCTTGATTGCCTGAGTTTGGGCTTGATTTTCACCTGTACTCTGCTCATTGGCATTAACTTGACTTGCTCCAAAAACCAAAGCAGTTCCCAATAAAACTGAAGCAAGACCAAATTTGTATTTCCGTAATGAAAAACGTTGTCGTCTATCCATAAATAATCTCCTTTTTCTTTAAAGTATACCTATTATAACGCAAATAATCAAAAATTTTCATAAAAATCTGAATTGTCACAAAAATGTAATATTTACGTATATATTTTTCTTATTTAATTTTATCATTCGTGTTATTTGCTCTATCAAAGCAACATTTTCTAAACTTGTTCATTTATTTCAATTTATAAAACTATTTTATTATACAAATAATTTAGATTTTTTATACACAAAAAGACTAGGATTTAAAATTCCTAGTCTTTGTTATTTCGGTATAAACAGATTTCACAAACTAAAAATCCATCTCATCCACACGAGGTGCGCCCGAAGTCACTGAAATTGTCTTTAAGACTTCTCGCTCGTCTTTGCTGAGTTCAATTTCAAAACAGTCAAGATTGCTCTGGATGCGAGAGGCTGTCACTGACTTAGGTAGGGGTAAAAATCCTTCTGCCAAGCTCCAAGCCAAGGCAATTTGAGCAACTGATTTCCCATGCTTAGCAGCAATTTCTTGGACTTCTGTCTTGTCAAACAACTCCCCTTGCCCAAATGGTCCCCATGCCTCTAAGAGGATTCCTTTCTCTTTACAGTAGTCAACTACTTCCTCCTGATAAACTCCTGGTGCCAAGCGTACCTGATTGACCGCTGGGATGATTCTTGCTGTTTCAAGTAAGTCATCCAAATGATGGGGAAGGAAATTACTAACGCCGATAGCACGAATTTTACCTTCTTGGTACAGGTCCTCCATCGCTCTCCAGACATCGGCATTGCGAGTTTTCCATTCGTCATTTTCTCTTAAAGGTTTTGGATTTGGCCAATGGATAAGGTACAAATCTAGATAATCCAATCCCAGTTTTTCCATTGATTCTTCAAATGCTTGGCGAGTTTCTTCATAGCTGTGATTGGTATTCCAGAGTTTGGTCGTTACAAAGATTTCTTGTCGTGGAATACCGCTATCTCGAATAGCACGACCAACACTTTCCTCATTTTTATAGATAGCTGCAGTATCGATATGACGATAACCAGCCTTTAAGGCTTCTAAAACGGCTTGATAGGCTACCTCTCCATTTTCAGCTTTCCATGTTCCAAATCCTAGTACAGGAATGGAAACTCCATTATTAAGGGTGTAAGATTTCATCGTTTTTCCTTTCTATGTGAAGAAAATCTAAAGAAACAAAATCCTGATTATCAGAACACTTGCTCCTTTAGATTTTAACAATTATTGATCACGATCGTAATAGATCTCGTGAGCCTTCAAGCGAGAATTGAGCAATTCAGGAACAGTCACAAATGTATACCCTTCACCCTTTAAATACTCAATGACACTTGGTAGGGAATTAACAGAAGGACCATGGATATCATGCATGAGAATGATGGAACCATTACGAACTTGGTGTTGAATTTCTGTCAAAATAGCAGCTTCATTCTTACTCTTCCAGTCTAAACTATCCACATCCCACATGATAAAACTCAAGTCAAGACTATTTCGAATATCATCAGTGATGGCACCATAAGGTGGGCGCATCAGTTTAGAGCTTGATCCTAAAACTTGAGTCAACAAATCTTCTGTATCAGTGATTTGCTTTTTAGCATCTTCGAGGGATAATTTAGAAAGGATAGGATGATCCCAGCTATGATTTCCCACAACATGGCCTTCTGATTTCATTCGTTTCAGAAGATCTTCATTTCCTGCGATGTTTTTTCCAAGTACAAAGAAGGTTGCCTTTACACCGTACTTAGCCAGGGTATCCAAAGCTTGTGGAGTTGTAGTCGGATTTGGACCATCATCAAAGGTCAAGGCTACAACCTTTTTATTTTTCTTGGCAAAGTAAGTTTGATAGAGTTCAGCATCTTTTTCTAGTAAATAAGAGGACTCAATGACATCAAAGAAACTGGATATTGGTAAAGCAATTTCTTCAACAGTCTCTTCAGAATTAGCAGGATAAAGGATAATTTGACTATCTTTATAATCAAAACTCCAAGATGATAAGTCTTGGCCTGTGAAACTCTTTATAACTTGATCAATTTTTGTCTGGTCAAGCTTCTTATCTTCTAGAGTTGATTTGACCTGATTTAGTAAAAGTTCCTTAGCTTTGCTTGCATCTTTAAAAAGTTTACTAAGGTCAAAATCTTTCCCATCTTCAGTCAAGAAAATTTTTCCTAAAGAAGTCTTTTCTTTTTCTTCAACCTTTGATGCAGATAAATCGTAGACTTGCTTGCCAATATTACGAGCAACAACTCCCTTTAAGACAGGATCCAGCTGCTCAGTATAATAAAAGACCAGATCCTCTTTATCTTCTAGATTTTCTTTGATGTCTTGGTTGATTTTTTCTCTAATAGACGCAATAACTTCCTCTCCTTGCAGAGGGTAGTAGGCAATCACCTCCGCTTGCCCTTTTCGGAAATGGTCCCTCTGACTAGCTGAGTTGAATTGCTGATCCTTTTCGCTTTTTAGCGCTTCAATTTTTTGTTCATAAGATTGCTTTTGTAGAACCTTGTAGCCAATGGCACTTCCCAAAAGAATCATAGCGATTCCTAAGATCCCAACAAAGGAAAGCAATAACCTTCTCTTTTTATCGTGAGAAACACGGTTCATATTTTTCTTCATATTTCCATCATATCAAATCAAAGCTATTATTTCAATGATAAACAGGTAATCTAGCTCCATTTCAAAAAATAAAAAAAAGCTTAGAGTTCTCTAAGCTTCTATTTTAAAAGCGAATTGCTTCACGTGTTTTTTCATATGAAGTCACAAAACGATTTGTAACTCCTGGTTCTGCAACTTCCAAGGCTTGAGAGATCTTCTCAAATGATGCCCGATAGTCAAACTCTTTCTCAAAAATTTCAAGTGCTTCGTTGAAAGCCTCTTGGATGCGTTCATCAAATGAACGGTAGCGATTTGAGTATTGGAGAAGTTGCTCAGTCAAGGTTGCATATTGAACAATATCGTATGTTTCTGTCTCAAGTACTGCCATATCATTCGTTGCAATTTCAAGAATTCGCTTAACAGATTCAATATTAACCTGCGGTTGTTCTAGCTCCGCCATCAAATCTTCAGTGTTATGACTTGCAGTAAAGAAGAGTTTCAAGAAACTTTGAGGGATTCCTGGTAAGTTTCGCTTTTCCATGTAACGTTTGATGGTGTGCAAACGATTCACATAGACATTTGCTTTTTGGCGAGCATTGAGGTCGTCTTTTTCAATTTGCGCAAGTCGTTCGCTCACAGAAATTTGCTCATCTTCAATATCTTTGAGATTGCTTTGAAGCATTTCCAACTGTTCTTCAAGAACAGAATAGGCTTGAGCAGATTCTCTTTGATCCTCTGTTACTTCTAAAATAGCGGTATCAAGTGCAGCTAATTCTTCTTGAAGTCGGCGAACATGATTTCCATCACTTTCTGGAAGAAGATAAGTTTTATTCAGGCGTTCAAGATCCTGAACAAGCACCTGATTATTTTCTTTCAAGTGGTTGAGATAGGTTGGAAGTGTTGAGAGAAGATTCTCAACGACTTTTTGAGCTTCAATTTCACGAGTGAAAATATCATAAAGTGCGTTGATTTCTTCTTGAATGCGATTATTTTCATACTCTGCATTGTCCAACTCCAACTGACGAATGTTTTCTTGATTATTCTTCAAAGATTCATGCAAAAGTTGGAAACGTGACTCAATATCTGTTTCAGTAAAGTGGTAATTGGCATCCAAAAGCTTACGATAGCCTTCTTCCAAATCTGCTAATTGGTCTGGTAATTCCTTTGTCAAGGTTTCAACAAGAGCTGGAATCCGATCAACAATATGCGTTAGAGCAAGAATATGATTTTCAGTATCATCTAAGATTGCTGCAGCTTCAACTGGGTCACCTGATGAGTTAAGGGTAACGAATTGAGAGAATTCCGATTGGATGTTTTCCAATTGTTTCTCAATCTCAGGAAGAGCTTTTCCATATTTCTCTGAATCTTCTGCAACGGTATGTTGAAGGGTTTCAAACAAGTCCAAAGCATGTAGGACACGACCACTGTTCTTAGATTCTTGCTTTTCGAGTTCAGAAAGGGCATTGCGAATAGCTGCAATATCCTCTTCAATCAAACTAATCTGGCTTTCAATTTGATCAATCTTGTGAGCTGCTTTAAAGAAACGGAAAGAATTATTGTAGTTTTCAGCTTCAAAGAGGTGATTTTCGATGTCTGCAAATGAGTTCAGAGATAAATCAACCCATTTTTGATTCCATTCACGAAAGGTTACCTGACTTTGACCAATTAAGTGCATATTTTTAACGGCTTCAACCTCATCATTTACAGGAAGGTTGTAGAGTTCTTCTTTTCTTTCTTCAAGGGCCGTTAATCTGCTTACATTACGCTTACGTAGAAAAATGGCTGTTACATAAGCTAAAATCAAAATGACCGCAATCGCAACCATTAGATAAATTAGTTGTCCATTAGACATATCAAACTCCTTTTATACTAGAAACAATCGTAATGATTATATCATATTTTTTAAACCAAGGGAACTATTTCCCACATTTTTTAGACGTCAAGTGTACTGTAAACAGCGTTTTCTTCGATAAATTCGCGACGAGGTTCTACCCGATCTCCCATCAACATATCAAAGATTCTATCTGCTTCAGCAGCATCATCTACTGAAACACGCGCCATCAAGCGATGTTCAGGATCCATGGTTGTTTCCCACAATTGGTGGTCATCCATTTCTCCCAACCCCTTATAACGTTGGATGGTTGGCTTTGAGCGCCCTTCACTATGACGTGCTAAGGCTTCTTGGAGTTTAATTTCTTGATCTGTACCTGGCTGAATGTATTCTTTGATCTCACTTCCAACTTTAACCCCATAAATCGGTGGTTGGGCAATATAAACATAACCAGCTTCTAGGATTGGTTTCATGTAGCGGTAAATCAAGGTTAGCAAGAGAGTTCGAATGTGGGCTCCATCGACATCGGCATCGGTCATCAAAACGAGTTTTTGGTAACGAGCCTTAGTAACATCAAATTCTGCGCCAAATCCTGTCCCCATGGCTGTGAAGAGACTCCGAATTTCTTCGTTAGCAAGAATTTTATCCATGCTAGCCTTTTCAACGTTCAAGATCTTACCACGAATTGGAAGGATAGCCTGGAACTCACGGTTACGACCAGATTTAGCTGATCCACCAGCCGAGTCTCCTTCGACGATGAAGAGTTCGGTTTCAGCAGGATTATTTGAAGAACAGTCTGCTAGTTTTCCTGGAAGATTGGAAATTTCCAAACCAGATTTCTTGCGCGTGACTTCACGCGCACGCTTGGCGGCCACACGAGCCTTGGCAGCCAAAACCCCTTTTTCCACGATGCGCTTAGCAATCTGTGGATTTTCCATGAGAAAATCAGAGAAGGCATCGCTGAAAAGGCGATTGGTGATCTTAACCACTTCACTATTGCCCAGTTTGGTCTTGGTTTGTCCTTCAAACTGTGGATTTGGATGCTTAACTGAGATAACTGCAGTCAAGCCTTCGCGAACATCTTCCCCTGTTAGGTTGTCTTCATTGTCTTTTAGCAGCTTATTTTTGCGGGCATAATCATTGATAACACGCGTCAGTGCTGTACGGAAACCTTGCTCATGCGTTCCACCTTCATGGGTGTGAATATTATTGGCGAAACTCATGACATTTTCGTGGTAACCGGTTGTGTACTGCATGGCTACTTCAACAGTAATATCATCCATCTCACCGTCTGTGTAGATTGGTGTGTCAAAGATAACATCCTTGTTCTCGTTGATATATTCAACATAGCTAGCAATCCCGCCCTCATAATGGTAATGTTTAGTCTGTTCGAGACCTTCACGCTTATCTGTGATGGAGATTCGAAGACCTCGGTTCAAAAAAGCTAGTTCTTGAATACGTTTATTCAATTTGTCAAAATCAAAGGTCGTTGTTTCTGTAAAAATCTCTGGATCCGGTATGAAGTGAACTGTTGTTCCGGTTCTATCCGTATCCCCAACCACCTCAAGATCAGCAACAACATGACCACGACGGTATTCTTGGTAATGAATCTTACCGTTTTTATGAACATGAACATCTAGTTGAGTTGAGAGGGCATTTACTACTGATGAACCTACACCGTGCAATCCACCTGAAACCTTGTATCCGCCACCACCGAATTTTCCTCCAGCGTGAAGAACTGTAAAAACGGTCTCAACAGCGGGACGACCTGTCTTTTCCTGAATATCAACAGGAATTCCACGCCCATCATCCACAACGGTGATGGAATTATCTGGCTCTATAAAGACTTGGATGTGACTAGCAAATCCAGCTAGGGCTTCGTCAATTGAGTTATCAACGATTTCCCATACTAGATGGTGAAGACCTTCTTTTGAAGTCGATCCAATATACATACCTGGACGCATACGAACAGCTTCAAGTCCCTCCAAAACTTGAATTTGACTGGCATCATAATCTTGTGCCTGTTGATTTTTGATTTCTTCTGTCATTTTTTCCCTTTTCTTACATGTCTATTGCTTGTCTCAGTGTCGCAACGTTATTAAAAAGATAGGCATCTAAGCCAGCAGCTTCACCTGCTTCTACATCAATCTTTCTGTCACCAATGACCAAACCGGATGAGATATGATATTTATCACGTAAATAAATCATCGACTCAGGATCTGGTTTTCGTTTGAAACCAGAACTGGCAGTCACGACCTCTGTGAAATAGTCAGCTATCTGAGTCTTTGCAAGAAGTTCTAGAACTTGGTCATTTCGATGAGAAACTAAGAAATGACGGCCACCCTTGTCAGAGATGTCTTTTAGTAACTCTGGAATTCCCTCAAACAAAACTGGATACTCTAGCTCACGCGCTTCATTTTCTTTGTAGTTTTCTAAAAAATTCTCGATGGCTGGGGCAAACTTCTCAATGGCAAAAGCTGTCGAAACCTTCAAGGCTTCGTAGACACAGTCGTGTTCTTGCTTTATTCCGTATTGGGCTAAGGTCTCTACAAAGGCTGCTGTAGAAGTCTCATAATTATCCAATAGGGTACCACCTAAATCCCATATGTAGTCGTGATATTTCATACCCTTCATTATACCATTTTTTTACGAAAAAAGCGATGATTTCCTAGATTTTTCCAAGCAAAAACGAGAGCCGAACTCTCGTCTTACTGTTAATTTCCAAAGACATCTTGATAGAGCATGCCGACTCGTAAACTTTCTGCATCTCCTCCCAACTGCTCTACCAACTCATAGGCAAAGGCAAGGGCAGTTGACGGTCCTCGGCTGGTTGTTAGATTGCCATCCACAACTACTGTTTCCTTTCGGTAAATTCCGTCACTGATGTTTTCCTGAACACCGTCATAACAGGTAAAGTGCTTGTCTTTCAGCACACCTGCTTGATGGAGGGCGATTGGGGCTGCACAGATGGCAGCAATTTTCTTTCCTACTTGGTCAAAGGCTTTAATCTCAGAAATGAGGGCTTGATTATCCCGTAGGTGAGCTGAGCCTGGCATACCACCTGGAAGAACTACTAAGTCATAGTCGGACAAATCGCCATCAAAGATACGGTCGGCTTTTACCTGAATGCCATGTGATCCTGTCACCTGCTCTTCAAATCCTACCATATCGCATGAAATGTTTGCTCGACGCAAGACATCAACTACTGTCAAGGCTTCAATTTCTTCAAAACCCTGGGCTAAGATAACTGCTACTTTTGCCATAGTGGCCTCCTTATTTGATTTGTTTTAGGACGACTTTCTTTCGTTTGAATGGAACTTTTCCACTTTTCTCCTCCGCTAGGTTGGTCTGGTAACTCATCGATAAGAGGAGACCGACACCGATGAGGTTACTAATAATTGCGGAGCCCCCTTGAGAAATGAAAGGCAGAGGAATCCCTGTCAAAGGAAGTAAGCCTGTCACGGCACCGATATTTTCAAAGATATGGAAGAGCAACATCATGATAAATCCAGTCGAAATGTAGGTGTAGAACTGGTTATTTGACCTGATTGTAATCTTCAACATCCGATAAATAAGAAGCAAGTACAGGGCAACGACAAAGACCGAACCAATGAAGCCAAAGTCTTCAGCAATTACGGTAAAAATCATATCACTCTCACGTACTGGAATGAGGAGATTGGACACATTGAAACCTTGTCCAAACAAGCCACCACTTCCAATCGCAATTTGCCCCTGCGCCTGTTGGTAAGTCGTTGTTTGCGCAAAGTCAAAGGGATTGAGCCAGGCCAAAATACGGTTAATCTGGTAGGTTGGCATTCCAATCTGATGCAAGAA
Source organism: Streptococcus sp. SR1 (assembly GCF_000526075.1). Classification (NCBI taxonomy): domain Bacteria; kingdom Bacillati; phylum Bacillota; class Bacilli; order Lactobacillales; family Streptococcaceae; genus Streptococcus; species Streptococcus sp. SR1. Next base: position 57,769 of record NZ_JATR01000019.1, on the reverse strand, counting down.
GGCACGTCCATCCTTGCTTATAAAGATGGCCATGAATCCTACAACCGCAGTAACTCCTGTCGCAAAAACCGGAATGATAATCTTCCACGAAACACCCGAAAGGAGAACCATACCGGAAAAAATAGCTACAAAGACCAAGGCAGTCCCCAAGTCACTTTGTAGGGCTAAGAGGATCAAGACTGGGATGGTAAAGGCAATCATCCAACCAATCAATAGAAAATCCAAGGGAATAGTCCGTTGCCATTCCTTGTGTTTTTGAGTGAATCTTACAATGACTCGAGCTAGCATCAAGATATAGGAAATCTTCATGAACTCAGATGGCTGAAAGAGTGTCGTTCCACCAATCGATACCCAGTTCTTGGCACCTGTTGACGCTACAAGATTTGGATTGTAGAAAACAAGAGGGAGGACCATCAAGGCTAGGCCTAAACCATAGAGATAAGGAGTCACCTTCCATAAAAACTCAGTATTGAAGAACATGACCACAAAACCAATGACAAGGCCCAAGGAAATCCAAGCGATTTGCTGGCCTAGTATTGGTAACACATTATTTGGATAATCATGACTAACTGCTATATAAATGGCCACTACTCCAATCACCAGTAAACAAAACACTGGTAGAAGGAGGCTATAATCGACTCGAGAGTCGAAGGAACGTTTCATATTTTTTACCTTTTCTCTTTCTTGGATTTTTCTTTCATTCTATTGCGACGGGATTGGAGAAAATCAGCTACAGCAGGCTCTAGCTGTTCTCTAGAAAGAACCTGAACAGCCCTTTCTTTTGACAAGGTCTGGGCGATTTGTTTGCCGTAGCGCTTGCTGACAACACGACTGTCTAAGATTACAGCAACCGAACCTTGGTTGGGCCGTCTAACAGTACGACCAAGGGCTTGTTTTAGCCGAATGATCGCCATCGGCAACTGATAATCATAAAAGGGATTCTTCCCTTCTTGACGCAGTTCTTGGTTTAATTTTTTGGTTAAAGGTTCTTGGGGATTTTGAAAAGGCAATCTCGGAATTATTTGGATTACAAATGGATGGGTAGAAAAGTCAACTCCTTCCCAGAAACTACCTGTTCCAAGCAAGATTTGGCGTTCACCTTTTTCAAAACGTTTTTTCAGTTGGCTTGGTTCCCCATTTTTATACTGAGCTAGATGCGGTTGGTCGAGCAGGTCCGAAACTGCCAGCAGCATTTCTTTTGAAGTAAACAAAACCAATAAGGGTTCTTGAAAGGCTTGTAACCTTCGAATAACAGAAGCCACTTCACTAGCATAGTCAAAATGCGGAACTTCTGTCACAAGAGGAAAGTCATTGACTAGAAAGACTTCTTGTTGCTCCTGCTTTGCTACATCAAGCTTAACAAGCGGAGCATCTGGAAATCCCAATAGATCTGCTAGGGAAACCCGATTGCTGATTTCAAGAGTGGCCGATACTCCTAGGAGCCTACAATCTTCTGGCAATAGGTCTGCTAGTATAAAGCGGCCTTTTTTGCTTGAACAAATCAAGACATCCTTGCTCGATTTCTCTACTGTAGCAAGCCAAAATTCACGGTCCGAGGTGAAAAAGTTTGCAATCTCTCTATACTCTGGGAGAGCTAACTCCGAAAAATGCTGGCGCAACTCTTCGAGAGAATCCAACCACTTTCCATTCTTAAGGCCTGACTGACAGTGCTCTATCAAGTATCGACATTCAAAGCTAATACTCTCAAGCAAGCGTTTCTGAACCAAATCTTCCTCTGTCTCCAAGGACTTTTCAATTTTGGTTACAAGCTCCTCAAGGCGATAAGCCTGCTGGGCTAGATTTTCAAGAGCTAGCAGCATTTTTTGAGCTTCATCCAAAATCACCAAACGATTGTCGACAAACTCTGGATTGTCTTCCAAACGAGTGACCAGATAGGCATGATTGGTCAGAAGAACACGACTGGTCTTGGCCTTTTCCTGCCCTCGTTTCCAAAAATCCTCTGTAGCAAATAAACTTTTCTTTGAAAGCTTGCCATCGTGGACTAGTTCTGGCAGAAAATGCTGGTAGCGATAAAGCTGCCCGATTTCGTCCAAGTCACCTGTCTCTGTCTCTGTTATCCAGATGAGCAGTTGCATTTTAAAGCGAGTAAATAGACGATTGGACTCCGGCCGATGGAGGACTTGGTGAAAAGCATCCAGTTTTAAATAATTTTGAGGCCCCTTGAGACTATGAATTTCCATATGGAAGACCTCTTTTAAACGCCGACCTTCTTCTTGCATGATTTGATTTTGAAGAATTTTGGTCGGAACACTCACTAAGATACCTGCTTGACTCTCCAAGTTCAAAGCTGGGAGGAGATAACCATAAGTCTTGCCCAGTCCCGTTTGAGCTTGGATAAAGGAAGTCTGGTGTTCTTCCAATAATTGCTCAATCTTCTCCGCAAATTCCAACTGTTGCGGACGCTCCTCCAGCCCCAATAAAGAAATGTTTTTAGCAAAGTCTTTGGATAACTTTCGTGGGACTAAGCCTTTGCTTTCCTTTTTGAGGAAAAGCCCATGAAGCTCCATCAAGTCGGGCGAAAATAAGAGAGATTGTTGCTGATAGACCTCCTCAATCACCAGATAACTTTCATAGAGAAGGTTGGCTGCAAGGTTTAATAAGCTTTCTAAAAGCCCTTTAGGTAGCTCAAAAAGTTTTTGACGCATGTAAAGCAAGAGTTCAGCTGTTGCTTGAGCATCTGACAGGGCAGTATGGGCATGTTCCAGCTCAATGCCCAACTCTTGACAAAGGATACCTAGATTGTACTTTTCAAATTGAGGATATAGAACTTGGGCTAACTCAACAGTATCCACCCGCGGGGTGCGCAATTCATATCCTTCAAAAAAGAGGAATTCTGAAAGGAGGTTGGCATCAAATTGTACATTGTGCGCAACAAAAATACCGTCCTTAACCAATTCAAAAATTTTTCCGGCCACCTGAGAAAACTCTGGTGCCGCAGCCAAACGCTGATCGGTCAGACCCGTTAATTCTTTGATATGAGAATCCAAGGGTTCATGGGGATTGACATCAGTCGCATACTGATCGATGATTTCACCATTCTCAATCACCACAATGCCTACTTGAATAATTTTTGCCTTGCTTCCGGTGCTGGTCGCCTCTAAATCAACGACCACATACCGATCATTTCTCGAATTCATCATTAAAAATTATATCAAAAAAAGCATGATTTGACACCCCTCAACTTTGATAACAATCTCGCTTTAATTGCGAGTTTGACTAAAAATCAAGACCTTAAAAGTGAGAATTTCACGCAAATTCAGCAGTTGGTCGCTAGTTCTGAGGTATTTGAAAACCTTATTAACAAAGCTACATCAACATAAAAAAGACAACCAAGGTATTAGCTGCCTTTTTGAGATATTTTTTTCATTGCTTTCGGAAGTAGCTTGCTAATTTCGGTTGGCAAGACAAGGTAGTTTTCTTGAGCTAGTTCTTGCGCGATAGCTGAATGAAGGTGAGTCGCTACCACCACTCTCTCATAGAGACTGACTTGGTGAAACTGACCTGCAAAACCTGCAATCATCCCGGCCAGAGTATCTCCCATCCCACCAGTTGCTTGATAGGGGCCTCCGACTTCTAATTGATAATATTCAGGCTGCCCAGCTTGCCAGATACGAGTTGCCGGACCTTTCTCAACTAAAATCGTTCCTTTAGGAAAAGCAGAAAGAGCCCTAGCAGTCGCCTCTGTATTTTGATGGTCAAGAACTATACCAGACAGTCTTTCCCATTCCTTTTGGTGGGGAGTTAGGATGAGCTGACTAGAAAGAAATGGTAACTGGCCGTTTGCTAAGATGCCCAAAGCACCGCCATCTGCAATTAAAATCTGGTCTTTTCTAAGGCTGTCAAAGACCCTTTTTACCAGTTCTTCTCCAAATGCATCCTCTCGCAAACCCGGACCTAACAAGACAACTTCTGCCTTTTCCAACTGTTCTTCTAACAATTGCTGGTCTTGAAGAGAAAATGCCATGGCCTCAGGTAAATGACTGTGAAGAGCCGGAATATTCTCCTTATCCGTGCCAACAGTCACCAACCCTGCCCCACTTTTGACTGCTGCAATGGCTGACATGATGATAGCTCCCCCATAGGGATAGGTCCCTCCCAGCAAGAGCAGGCGACCGTAATCTCCCTTATGGCTGTGACGAGAACGTTCAATAATGACTTTTTCTAATAAAGCTTGATCAATCACTTTCATCGTTTTTTCCTTTCACTCCATTATACTACAAAAGGAGGGGCAAACCTCCTTCTATCTATTTTCCCTTAAATTCCGCAAAGGTCTGTAAGATTTTAGCTGCCACTGCTGGAGAAGGTTCTCCTTTTAGCTCTAATGTGTCATCTGCATATGGAGTAAGGCCAGCAAAATCTCCTATCTGGACAGAATAGAGAGACGTTTTAAATAGTTCAATATCGTTTTGGTCATTTCCAAAAGCGATGAAGTTCTCCCCGCATAACTTTTCAACAGTTGTCGCCTTATGAGTATCCAAGGGGTTGACATAAAGGCACTTTTCATGCGCATGATAGGAGAGATGAGCCTGCCCCAGTCTTTCTAACTGACCTAGCAGATCATCAAGCAACTCCTCGTGGTCGCCCATATAAACAACTACCTTAATCGGAGTACCCAAGCCCTCGAGTTTCTGATGACGAGCTACCTTTAGGGGATCCACACTGGAGAAAAATGGAATCTTCTCTACAATCTGACCACTATAGTCAAAGCAATCATCTACAAAGAAAGGGAGATTATAAGTCTGGCAATAATCAACTAGCGCATGATAAACTCTAGCATCGAGATTCCTTTCGAAGATAGCCTTCCCCAAATGATAGGCTACGCCACCATTCAACCCTATGACCAAGCGCTGACTGAGTTCAGAACCTAATAAACCCAAGCAATCCCGATAAGAGCGGGCTGAGGCAAACACAAGCTCATGCCCATAATCTTCAGCCTTTAAAAGAACCTGCTTAATCTCCTCATCAATGGTCATGTAGTCAAAAGATAGCGTTCCATCCAGGTCAAATACGAATTTCATCTTCCTAGTCCTTGTTTAGTGTTCGAAGCGCTGCCTGATAGGTTTGCTCCATTAGCATGGTAATAGTCATAGGTCCAACTCCACCCGGTACAGGTGTGATGTGACTGGCAAGTGGGGCAACCGCATCATAGTCAACATCTCCACAAAGCTTGCCATTTTCATCTCGGTTCATCCCAACGTCAATGACAACCGCTCCTGGTTTGACAAAGTCAGCAGTCACAAACTTAGCGCGACCGATAGCTACGACAAGAATATCCGCCTTAGCAGCCACCTTGGCAAGATGATGGGTGCGTGAGTGGGTCAAAGTCACAGTCGCATTCTTAGCCAAAAGAAGCTGAGCCATTGGTTTCCCAACGATATTTGAGCGACCAATAACAACCGCATTTTTACCTTCCAAGTCAATCCCATACTCATGAAACATTTCCATAATTCCTGCAGGTGTCGAAGGAATCATAACTGGATGACCAGACCAAAGACGCCCCATATTTAGCGGATGGAAACCATCCACGTCTTTTTCGGGATCAATGGCTAATAAAACTGCCTCTTCGTCAATATGTTTTGGCAAAGGTAATTGAACTAAAATCCCATGCCAAGCTGGATCTTGATTGTATTTGGCAATCAAGTCTAACAATTCCGCTTGGGTAATGGTCTCTGGAACTCGCACTACTTCACTACCGAAGCCAGCAGCGAGAGCTGACCGTTCCTTATTGCGAACGTAGACTTGGCTGGCAGGATTGTCTCCCACCAAAATCACTACCAATCCTGGAACTAGACCTGTTTCTTCTTTTAGTTTAGCCGTCTTTTCAGCCAACTGTCCTTGTAACTTAGCTGCAAGAGCCTTCCCATCAATAATCTGTGCCATATCTCTTCTCTTTTCTATCAAATATCCTCTATTATATCAAAAAATAACTCGCCATTCTAACACTTCTTGCCTAATGGACCTTATAGTCTGAAATTATAAGAAAAAGCCCTTATCGAGCTTTTATGCTTATTTATACTAAGTAAACTTGTCAGGCTTTCTTTTTGACTTTTGGAGCCGGTAAGACTTCATACATCTCCTTGATTAATCTGATTAGACATGACTTATCTTCAATGTCTTCTATCAAAATCATCTCCTTAGCTCCTTCATAAGGACGTTCAAGCCTAGTCTGCCCCAGTTGATCCAAGACCACCTTCACAGGCTTCAGTAACAAACGATTATCATAGATTCCCCAAATAATCTTCCCACGATAATAAAGGATATACTCTCCCATCATTGGACGATAACTCATCTCCTCTAACTCCGATAGCTGTTCAAGAATAAAATCTAAATATTCTTTACTGGAAGCCATAATGCCTACTCCATTTCTTCTAAAAATGAGGTATTACAAAACCTTACTCAAAAATTCCTTGGTCCGTTGTTCTTTTGTTTGATCGAAAATCTCCTCTGGTGTTCCATCTTCGACAACAACTCCATCCGCCATAAAGATAACACGGTCTGCTACCTCACGCGCAAAACCCATTTCATGAGTCACAATCACCATAGTCATCCCTGACTTGGCAAGGTCTTGCATAACAGCTAGAACTTCTCCAACCATCTCAGGGTCTAGGGCTGAAGTCGGCTCATCAAAGAGCAAAACATCTGGTTCCATAGCAAGTCCACGTGCAATGGCAATCCGTTGTTGCTGACCACCTGATAAACTCTGAGGATAAGCCGTCGCCTTATCTGGCAAGCCAACTTTTTCTAACAGTTCCTGTGCTCTTTTCTCCGCAACTTCCTTGCTTTCACCTTTGGTTTTAATTGGTGACAAGGTGATGTTTTCCATGACCGTCATATTTGGAAAGAGGTTGAATTGTTGGAATACCATGCCCATCTTTTCACGCATGGCAAAAAGGTCATTTTTCTTATCTGTGATATCAACTCCTTCAAAGATAACCTTACCTTTACTTGCTTCTTCAAGGAGATTCATCGAACGAAGGAGAGTTGATTTCCCGCTCCCTGACGGACCGATAATGACCACAACTTCTCCACGTTTAATCTCAAGATTGATGCCTTTTAAAACTTCATTTTTCCCAAAAGATTTATGTAGTTCTTCAATTTTAATCAAGGTTTCTGTCATTATTTCTTATCTCCTTGTCCAATATGTTTTTCAAATGCTTTCAACGCCACTGTCAAAACAGAGGTCATAATCAAATAGTAAAAGGCTGCAAATAAAAGGGGAGTCAACGGTAAATAAGTTGTTGTCGCTACTGTCGTTGCACCATTCCACAACTCCATCACCCCAATCGCAGACAAGAGGGAACTATCCTTGATAATGGTGATAAATTCATTTCCCAGAGCTGGAAGAATATTCTTGATAGCTTGTGGCAAAATGACATAACGCATGGCATTTTTCGGACGAATACCAAGAGAGTAAGCGGCCTCTAACTGCCCTTTAGGAACCGCATTGATCCCCGCACGAACAGTTTCTGAAACGTAAGCACCACTATTCATAGAAATAATCAGAATACCAGGAATCAAACGAGAAAGATCAACTCCTAAAATTCCCACTTGGATAGTCGGAGCATTGATATGCATAAGAGCAAAGGCAATCATAATCTGAACCATCATTGGAGTACCACGGAAAATCCAAACATACACATTTGCAAACCAAACGAGCGGTTTAAAGCGTGAACGTTGGGCAAAGGCCAGTAACACACCTATAATGGTCCCTAAGCAGACAACAAAGATGGAAATCAATACGGTAATCAGAGCACCATAGTTAAAATATGGTAAATACTTTGGTAAAAAAGAGAAATTCATATTCAATCAACTTTCTATGTATTAGATTGTATGATTATAACATAGATTGAATTAAAATGCAATCCTTTTTCTCTAATTTTAACAACTAACTTGATAGAATGGAGAAATAGAGAGAAATCACAGTTTTTTTCTAGTCAACTACCTCTTGTTTATGGTAAAATAGAAACGATAAGAAATGGAGGAGAATCAAAATGGAATCACATTTGGTTAGAATCATTAACCGCCTAGAAGCAATGACACAAGATGGTGGAAATCTAAAACGTAATTTTGAACGTGAAGGTGTTGTTGTCGCAGAAGTTGCATACAGCCACGACGAAGAAAACGGATCACTCTTCACCCTTCGCGATGTAGAAGCTCGTGAAACTTATACCTTTGATAGCATTGATTTGATTGCAATGGAGATCTACGAACTCCTTTACTAATATAAAAACAACGGGCAGTAAGTCCCGATGAATGAGAATCCTTTTTGTCACCACAAATGGGATTTTTTCTTACCTTCAAGTCGCTGGATTCTCCATAAATCCTTCTTTTAAAAACGACCACTTCCCAATCTTTTTACTTGCTTTACACCTTAATCATGCTATAATGAGAGTATAAAACTTTGACTATTCTTGACCTTTTTCTTAGGCCAAGTATACGAATGAAATGAGGTAGATGTATGCTCTGTCAAAACTGTAAAATAAACGACTCAACAATTCATCTGTATACCAATATCAATGGACAGCAAAAGCAAATTGATCTTTGTCAAAACTGCTATAAAATTATCAAAACAGATCCAAATAATACCCTCTTTAAAGGAATGACTGACTTAAACAATCATGACTTTGATCCATTCGGCGACTTTTTCAATGACTTGAACAATTTCAAACCTTCTTCTAATAACGTCCCTCCAACTCAATCTGGTGGGGGATATGGAGGAAACGGTGGTTATGGACCTCAAAACCGCGGACCTGTTCAAACACCTCCTCCTAGCCAAGAAAGAGGACTCCTAGAGGAGTATGGTATCAACGTGACTGAAATAGCTCGTCGAGGAGATATTGACCCTGTTATCGGTCGAGATGAGGAGATTATCCGAGTTATCGAAATCCTCAACCGAAGAACCAAGAACAACCCTGTCCTTATCGGAGAACCTGGTGTTGGTAAAACAGCTGTTGTCGAAGGTCTAGCTCAGAAGATTGTCGATGGTGATGTTCCCCATAAACTCCAAGGCAAGCAGGTCATCCGTCTGGATGTGGTTAGCCTAGTTCAAGGAACAGGGATCCGAGGCCAATTTGAGGAACGTATGCAAAAACTCATGGAAGAAATTCGCAAACGCGAGGACATCATCCTCTTTATCGATGAAATCCATGAAATTGTTGGCGCTGGATCTGCTGGCGATGGCAATATGGATGCAGGAAATATCCTCAAACCAGCCCTTGCCCGTGGTGAATTGCAACTGGTCGGTGCCACTACTCTCAATGAATACCGCATCATTGAAAAAGATGCTGCTCTCGAGCGCCGTATGCAACCTGTCAAGGTAGATGAACCAACTGTCGAGGAAACCATTACCATCCTCAAAGGGGTTCAAAAAAAATACGAAGACTATCATCACGTCAAGTACACAGACGCTGCTATCGAAGCTGCTGCAAATCTTTCCAACCGCTACATCCAAGACCGCTTCTTGCCAGACAAGGCCATTGACCTCTTAGATGAAGCTGGTTCTAAGATGAATCTGACGCTAAACTTTGTTGATCCTAAAGTGATTGATCAGCGTCTAATTGAAGCTGAAAATCTCAAGGCTCAGGCTACACGAGAGGAAGACTTTGAAAAAGCTGCCTATTTCCGCGATCAGATTGCCAAGTACAAGGAAATGCAGAAAAACAAGGTGACTGACCAAGATACTCCTATCATTAGCGAGAAAACCATTGAGCATATCATTGAGCAGAAAACCAATATTCCTGTTGGAGAACTCAAAGAAAAGGAACAATCTCAGCTTATCCATCTAGCAGACGACCTCAAAACTCATGTCATTGGTCAAGATGAAGCTGTCGATAAGATTGCCAAAGCCATCCGTCGTAATCGTGTTGGACTTGGAACTCCTAACCGGCCAATCGGAAGCTTCCTCTTTGTCGGACCAACTGGTGTCGGTAAAACAGAACTTTCCAAACAACTAGCCATTGAGCTCTTTGGTTCTGCTGACAGCATGATTCGCTTTGATATGAGTGAATACATGGAAAAACACAGTGTGGCTAAATTAGTCGGAGCCCCTCCAGGCTATGTAGGCTACGATGAAGCTGGTCAACTGACTGAAAAGGTTCGTCGCAATCCCTACTCTCTCATCCTTCTCGATGAAGTTGAAAAAGCCCACCCAGATGTGATGCACATGTTCCTTCAAGTCTTGGATGATGGTCGTTTGACAGATGGGCAAGGACGTACAGTTAGCTTTAAGGATGCCATCATTATCATGACCTCAAATGCGGGTACTGGTAAGGCCGAAGCCAGCGTTGGTTTTGGAGCTGCTCGTGAAGGTCGAACCAACTCTGTTCTCGGTGAACTCGGTAACTTCTTTAGTCCAGAGTTTATAAACCGTTTTGATGGCATCATCGAATTTAAACCTCTCAGCAAGGACAACCTTCTCCAAATCGTCGAACTCATGCTAGCGGATGTCAACAAACGCCTCTCCAGCAACAATATCCACCTCGATGCGACAGACAAGGTCAAGGAAAAATTGGTTGACTTAGGTTATGATCCAAAAATGGGGGCACGCCCACTCCGCCGTACCATTCAAGACCATATTGAGGATGCCATCACTGACTACTACCTTGAAAATCCAAGTGAAAAAGACCTCAAGGCAGTTATGACAAGCAATGGCAAGATTCAAATCAAATCTGCCAAAAAAACTGAAAAAATCAAAGAGAATACTTCTGAAAGAGAAGATTAGAACTCGTAAAAAAGAACAGGAAATCTTGTTTCCTGTTCTTTTTTAATTCTCTTCTTGAACTTGATAGCGAAGAATTGTTTTTAATTTGTTTGGCTCCGTTCGATGAAGATTATTGAGATAGATTTCTCGGTGGACTTCCGAAGTTCTTTTGAGCTTATGAAGTTGACAAAAATGCTCCATCTCTGCAAAAGTCTCATTTTCAGTATCAAAAGGTCCTACATGAAGCATAGCAAGGCTTGGGCCTTCTTCTATCTTTTCAAAACGAACAGCCTCATAGAGAGGATTTAGCTTCTTGATTTTGACCTCTTCCAAAGCTTTTTCAAATAGTTCTCTCGTAATATAATCGGGTTGCCCAATCATAATGCTATAAGAAAGCTCACTTTTTACCAGTTCTCCCTACTTCTCCTTTCTCCATACACCTTCTAAAGGAAAGACAGTAAAATCAGTGTAAACATCATCCAGAGGAGCTTTTTTATACTTCATCTTTATCGCATAGGCTAAGGCATATAAGGCCCCTACGCGTTCTGAAAAATCTTCTTGATTTGGATCACCTTTACCATCAATCACGATATAGAATTGACCTGGTACCTGCAGGATGCTGGGCCTAGCTTTCACTTGATAAAGATCTTTTGCTTCTTTTCTCCATTCGTATTTCATTTGTTTCTTCTCCTTTCTATCTCTAGTATAGCACCAAAACCCTGACATCTTTTGTCAAGGTTTGTAAAGTTTTTGGATTTTTTCTACTCTAGAAAGCAATTCCTTCTTCAGATGATTGGGGGCGAGTATTTCCACTCCATCTAAATAAGACAGGAGGTAAGTATACATGCTTTCGTGGTCAGGTAGGACAGTCTTGACATAATAATATCCATCTTTCCCCAAGCTAATCTCATCTTCTGAAAAATCTTCATAAACCCGGAAAGCAAGATTGGGGCTAAACTTCAAGGAAACTTCGATTTGATGTGCCACTTGATCTGAACCATCAACGCAATCCAGCACATTTTTCTGCTTCACAGTTTCAGTTGTTAGGTGATAGTTCCTAATTCTAGACAATTTGAAAAAACGCCACTCTTCTTTCAAACAACAGTAGGCATGAAGATACCAATCTCTCTTTTTAAATATGAGTTTAAAAGGTTCAACTGTACGAACCGTTTTCTGACCACTCCCACCCAGATAAGTGACCACCAGTCGCCTCTTCTCTAGAATAGCTTGTTTGATGTTATCAAATAATTCTTTTTGACCTTCTCGCTTCCTCCAGTCAGTCAAGACTACTTCTATCCAAGGGCTAGTAGAAACTTGAAAAATAGATTCCAACTTTTCAAGCAACAGGTCTTGCCTATCATCGGTCAGGGATTGAATCCCTTGCAAAGCTGACAGAAGTTCTAATTTTTCATCCTCCGATACGAGAGTACGATCCAGAACAAAGTCCTTCATTAAAAAGATTCCGCCCGCCTTTCCAGGTACTGAATATAGAGGGATTCCCGCCATACTCAACCGCTCAATATCGCGATAAATCGTTCGTACAGATACTTCAAATAATCGGGCTAATTCAGGAGCCGTTATGCTACCTTTTTCTAAAAGTAGATATAGGATACGAAATAGTCTTGATTCTGCCATAAAATCACCTCTCTTTTATTATATCAGTTATAGTACGAGAGTTGGAAAGTTTAACTAGATAAGTATTGATCAAGACAAAGTAGCTATTTCTACACAAGTTCGTTGGTTTATTCTTGACAGCTAGCCCCTTGTCCATTATGATAATAATAAAGATACTAGATAATGAGGAAAATGCAATGGCAAACCCAACTTTTGGTGAAAAAAAAGAGAATGTGATCTACCAGTCCCGCTATGGTGTGTACGCAGTTATTCCGGATGCGGAGAAAAAACAAATTGTCCTAGTTCAAGCCCCCAATGGTGCTTGGTTCTTGCCAGGCGGAGAGATTGAAGCAGGCGAAGATCATCAAGAAGCACTGAAGAGAGAACTAATCGAAGAACTTGGCTTTACAGCTGAGATTGGAACCTATTATGGGCAAGCTGATGAGTATTTCTACTCTCGCCACCGTGATACCTACTACTACAATCCAGCTTATCTCTATGAAGCTATTTCTTTCCAAAAAGTACAAAAACCATTGGAAGATTTTAATCATATTGCTTGGTTTCCTATTGATGAAGCAATTGAAAAACTCAAACGTGGTAGCCATAAATGGGGAATAGAAGCTTGGAAAATCCAGCATAGAATTGGCTAAAATACACGATTTTATCCAAAAAGTGCTATAATAGAGTTAGAAAATCGGAGGAACTGTTATGAAGCTTATCAACACGACTAATTCACACTCGCAACTTGTTAAAAACCAATTAGAAAGTACTGACGCAACTCTTGTCGAGGTCTATTCGGCTGGAAATACAGATGTGGTTTTCACACAAGCCCCGCTTCACTATGAAATCCTCATTTCCAACAAACACCGTGCTATTCGTGAACCCGAAATTGAAACCATCCAAGACTTCTTCTTGAAACGTAAAATCGACAAGGGAAGCATCGATGAAGCCAATATCAAAACCCTCTATTCGGATAAATTGATTGAGATTTCAATCCCTATAAAATAAGAAGACCAACTTAAAAGCTGGTCTTCACTTACAAAAAAGATTGGTAGTTGTGTACTACCAATCTTTTAATTTTATTTCACAGCCTCTTTCAAAGCATCTACCTTATCCAAACGTTCCCATGGAAGGTCAATATCTGTACGTCCCATGTGACCATATGCCGCTGTTTGACGGTAAATTGGACGTTTAAGATCCAGCATTTGGATAATTCCTGCAGGGCGAAGATCAAAGATTTGACGCGCTGCTTTTTCAAGTTTGCTTTCAGCTACTGTTCCTGTACCAAAAGTATCGATACGAACAGAAACAGGCTGTGCCACACCGATGGCATAGGCCAATTGCACTTCTACTTTCTTAGCAAGACCTGCTGCCACGATATTCTTGGCAATGTAGCGAGCCGCATAAGAGGCTGAACGGTCCACCTTCGTCGCATCCTTACCAGAGAAGGCACCGCCACCATGACGAGAATAGCCACCATAGGTATCCACGATGATCTTACGACCAGTCAAACCTGAGTCTCCTTGAGGTCCACCGATTACAAAGCGACCAGTCGGATTGATGAAGAATTTTGTTTGCTCATCCAAGTAAGAAGCTGGAATAACTTCTTTGATAACCTTGTCAATCACATCTTGATGGATTTGTTCATTAGTAGCTTCTGGATCGTGCTGAGTTGAAATAACAACTGTATCCACACGTACCGGACGGTCATTTTCATCATACTCAACCGTAACTTGTGATTTAGCATCTGGACGGAGATAGCTGATTTCACCAGACTTACGAAGTTCTGCCAAACGACGAACCAACTTATGACTGAGTGAGATTGGCAATGGCATGAGTTCTTCTGTCTCATCCACCGCAAATCCAAACATAAGACCTTGGTCACCAGCACCAATCAAGTCAAGCGGATCTTGATCTGCATTTCCACGGACTTCCAAGGCTTCGTTAACTCCTTGGGCGATATCTGGTGACTGCTCAACAAGCGACGGATGAACTCCCACCGTCTCCGCAGAAAAACCATACTCTGTATTGGTATAACCAATCTCTGCAATGGTATCACGAACCACACGGTTGATATCCACATAAGCATTTGTAGAAATTTCACCAAAAACATGGACCGAACCTGTGTATACAGCTGTCTCGGCAGCAACGTGCGCATCTGGATCCTTTGCTAAAATAGCATCCAAAATCGCATCTGAAATTTGGTCTGCAATCTTATCCGGATGCCCCTCAGATACAGATTCAGACGTGAATAATTTACGTTCTGACATAAAAATGTCCCCCCTTAAAAAATATTGTTATAGAGTTACAAAGTACTGATAGGAAAACTACTAGTAATGAATGCCTACCATCTTATCGGGACTATATAACCTTATCATTATACCACTTTTTACTCATTTTTGCATTCTTTTCGATAATTTATAAAACAAAGTTACAAAAAGGAGCCATTCAGCTCCAATTTTGTTCTTAAAATGTTTGGCGTTTGGCTTTCCGCTCTGCACGCCCACGTGCTCGATTTTCAGCACGCTTGGTTTTGCGGCGTTTTTCATCAACCGCCCATTTGATTTTCTTCTTATAACCCGGTTTAACTTTTTTCTTTTTCTTTTTGACCAAGCCAATCATTTCGATATCAAGCTTATCCTGCTTCTTTTCACGATTGGCACGACGATCACGGTCATAGGTATCTTGAAACTCTCCGTCTTTGACCATCTTAGGAGTAAACTTAATCCCTAATTTCTCCAACTCACGGATATCCGAGTCATCACTAGGCTGGTAAAGGGTAATCGCTGTACCAGGTAGACCGTTGCGCCCAGTACGTCCAACTCGGTGAACAAAGAAGGACAAGTCTTGCGGAATGGCGTCATTGATAACATGGCTGACGCCTTCAATGTCAATTCCACGCGCTGCCAAGTCCGTTGCGACAATGTACTCAAAATCCAGATTTTTCACCTGATTCATGATCCGCTTGCGTTCACGAGGGGCAATATCTCCATGAATCTTTGCTACCTTCAATCCTTGGGCAGTCAAGTAGGCATGCAATTCATCAGCACGCGTTTTTGTGTTAACAAAGATCATTGCCAAATAAGGTTGCATCAACTGAGTCAGTTGGTAAATCTGAGCATTCTTGTCGCGGCCCTTGGTTGAAATCAACCAGTTATCAATGGTATCAGAAATGACTGTTTTAGTCTTGATTTTCTCCATGACAGGATTTGACAAGTATTTTTTCAAGAACGGTTGCAATTTTTGTGGAATTGTCGCTGAAAAGACCATGAATTGCAAGTCTTTTGGAAGGCTCCCTGCAATCTTATCAACGGTTTCCAAGAATCCCATATCCAAGGTCATATCGGCTTCATCAACTACAAAGGTCTTGGCCTTGTGAATAGCTAAATCACCAGATTTGACCAAGTCATAGATGCGACCGGGCGTTCCAATAACGATATGTGGTTGATTGCTGGCAAGTTTTTCAATCTGACGCGCCTTATCCGTACCACCTACATAATTAACCACACGAACTTCTACTTCTGAGTGGGCTGCGATTTGACGGGCTGCTTGGTAGATCTGAGTAGCCAACTCACGACTTGGTGCAGTAATCACCGCTTGCACACTATCGCTAGTTTCATCTAATTGTTGAAAAATGGGTAATAAGAAAGTATGAGTCTTTCCTGAACCTGTTTTTGACTCGCCCACCAAGTCACGACCCGCCAAGACAATAGGAATCAACTTTTCCTGAACTTCGGTAGGAGTCGTAAACTTCAACTCCTCCAATGCCTTTTCTATATAGTTTTTAAACTGAAATTTCGTAAATGACATATTATCCTCGATTCTATTCATCTAACCATTATACCATAATTTGAACATTTTCAGTAGTCCAGTTCGAGAAGCAAAAAATGAAAGGAATTACTTCCTTTCATTTTTATTTCCAGTTTAAAATAGCATTCAAACCATAGTGGTCACTGACTTGTGGACCATTTTGACCATCAAAAACCACATGCAAACTTTCCACTTCTAAGTCTTTTGTCGTAAAGACATAGTCGATTCGTAGTGGTTCGGTATTGCCTTTCCAGCCATCAATTTCTGGTGGAACGGTATAGCTACCACTTCTTTCTTTCGCGATTTCAAATGCATCTTGTAATCCTAATGGGCTAGCTAAAATCGCTTGATAGCCTTCCTGACCAGCTGGATTATTAAAATCACCTGCTAAAATCAGAGGTTTGTTCAACTCTTTTAATACAGCCTCAAATCTTGCCCATTCTTCTTGGAAACCTTTATCCCACCAAGAGAGATGGACACTTGCAAGAGCAAGCTCCTTACCTTCAACTTCTGTCTCCGCCAAGGCAACACGGCGAGTATGGTAGTCCGTTGGATCATCTACATCTGACACTAAAATCTCACGCGCCTTAATCGGTGTTTTGGATAAGATGGCTACACCTTCATGGTAGCGGTCATAGCCGATATGATTGTAAGCCCAAGTCCAGTAGTAGTTTTTCCCTTTCTCAGCCAATTTTTCAACCAGAAGTCGGACATAGTGGTCCTGATGAATAGGTTCTGCTGATGGTAAAGCTTGATAGTGATTGTTAACCTCTACCTCAGGCGAACTCATTTCTTGATTGATTTCTTGAAAACAAATCAAATCATAATCTTTGTCAAGAATATCTTGGAGCAAGAGCTGGAATTTTTCCTCTGCTTCTTTTTCCATCCAACTATGAGTATTGAGTGTTAAAAATTTCATGCTTTTCTCCTAAAACAAGAGGTTGGAAAACAGCTTCCAACCTCGAGTATATTACAATTCTACTTTAGCAACTGCTGTTTTAGCTGCAAGAGAACCTGTTTGCTCTAATTTAACTGATTTGATAGCATCACCATTTGTAAAGACAACCACTGTTGATGTTTCACGACCTGCTGCACGGATAGCATCCAAGTCAGCTGTCACAAGAAGGTCACCAGCAGTCACTTTTTGTCCTTCAGAAACGTGAACAGTAAATGGTTTTCCTTCAAGACTTACAGTATCCAAACCAATATGAACAAGTACTTCAAGACCTGAGTCAGTAACAAGTCCAAGTGCATGTTTTGTTGGGAAGATACTTGATACAGTACCTGTAACTGGAGATACAATGTTTCCATTTGCTGGTTCTACTGCAAAACCATCACCCATCATTTTTTGAGCAAAGACTGGATCCTTCACTTGTTCCAAGGCAATAACTTGACCATCAGCTACTGAGTAAACTTCCTCAGTTACACCTTTAAAATGTACAGTATTCTTTTGAGCTTCTGTCATTTGGCTTGGAAGAGTTTCAGGAATTACTTCACCTGAGTCAAGGATATCTTGGATATCAGATTTCAATACGTCAGCTTTTGGTCCGTAGATAGCTTGGACACCTTGTCCTTTCATGACAAGACCCATAGCTCCTTCAGCTTTCCATTGTTCCTCAGTACCAACACGATCTGCATCCTTAACAGTTACACGAAGACGAGTCATACATGCATCTACATCTACTATGTTTGCACGACCACCAAGAAGGTTAATGATATTTACAGCTTGAGAAGCTGCTGCAACTTTTGTTTCTCCTGGAGCTGCATCTTCTGATGCTCCTTCAGCAGTTTCATAGTTTCCGTTACGTCCTGGAGTTGCATAGTTGAATTTCTTAATCATGAAGTTGGCAATGAAGTACATGATGACTGCAAAGAGGACAGTTACCCAGATAAAGTTAATGATATCCATACCAAGACCAGCGTTGATAGCTAGCGGAGTACGAGTCAAGAATTCAATTGAACCGAATGAGTGCATACGAAGGTGAACAATATCCGCCATAGCAAAGGCAGCACCTTGAACAAGAGCATACACTAGGTAAAGAGGTGTTGCGATAAACATAAACATATACTCGATAGGTTCAGTAACCCCTGTCAAGAATGTTGCAAGGGCTGTCGCAATCATCATACCCTTGTATTGGTGTTTCTTGTCAGCATCAACATTGCGGTAGATAGCAACGATGACACCCATCAAGATACCGAATGAACCGATCATTTGACCAACTTTGAAACGAGCTGGAGTGATAGTTGTAAGAAGGTGTTGGTATTGGTCAGCATTTGAACCTTTAAGGTTAACAAGGTCTGTTACCCAAGCAAGCCAAAGTGGATCTTGACCAAATACTTGAGTTCCTTTAGCTGCACCAGTAAGGATTTCGTATGTTCCACCAAGAGCTGTATAGTTCATTGGGATTGTCAACATGTGGTGAAGACCAAATGGCAAGAGCAAACGTTCCAAAGTACCATACAAGAATGGTGCGAGAACTGGAGCAGTTTCTTGAGAGTTGGCAATCCAAATACCAAAGTTATTGATACCTGTTTGAACTACTGGCCAGAAAGCTGCAAGTACAATTGCTGCAATAGCTGAACGAAGGATGACAACGAATGGTACGAAGCGTTTCCCATTGAAGAATGAAAGCGCATCAGGAAGTTTACGGTAGTTGTAGTATTTGTTAAAGGCAGTTGCCCCTACAAAACCAGAGATAATCCCTACAAAAACACCCATGTTCAATGCTGGTGCTTCAAGAACACTGATGAAGTAATCAGAAACTTTGATTGAGCCTCCAAAGAGAGTAGTGACCATAGCCTCAGGGTTTTTCAGCATATCACTTGTAACTCCAAAGATAGTACCTGTGATACGGTTAATCAAGATAAAGGCAAGCCCGGCTGCAAATGCACCACCTGCACGTTCTTTTGCCCAGCTTCCCCCAATAGCGAGGGCAAACAAAATATGAAGGTTACCGATAACCCCCCAACCAATTTGCTCTAGTACGCCACCAGTAATCACTAGGGGAGCAAGGTTTGGGTCAATCATTGGAAGTGACTTACCGATTGAAATCATCAAACCAGCAGCCGGCATAACCGCGATAACCACCATCAAAGCCTTACCGAATTTTTGCCAAAATTCGAAAGACAAGACATTTTTGAATGTAGCTTTCATCATTCAAATCTCCTTTATTTTTATTTAGGCAAACGTTTTACGAAAACGTTTGCACTTATTTATAATTCAATTATACCACTTTATTTTTTTTTGTAAAGGCTTTTATAAAAAAATTGTCTACTTTTTTTAATTTTTAAAAGGAAAAAGAGAAGTTTACGAAAACTTCTCTTTAAAAATGTTTTGTTTTTCTGTTTTTATCTCAATTTGCATTTATATCCAATTAGATTTTCAAGAATCGACGCATCGAAATTCCTGAACCAATTGAACCAATGAAAATTCCGATTACAAATAGTAGAACTGTCATCAAAGGGACAAACACATCTGGTGTAATCATCGATAAGTTTTGACCTACCAAGGATTTATTGACCGATTGATAAACGATATTGTAAACAAAGAATACAAGAACCGAAGGAATCGCTGCGCCAAGCAAGCCAATAAAAGCACCTTCTAGCAAGAATGGGCCACGGATATAACCATTTCTCGCTCCTACAAGACGCATGATCTGAATCTCACGACTACGTGAAATAATGGTGATACGGATGGTATTGGAAATGAGGAAGACTGCAATAAAAATCAAGAGCCCTGCAATAACCAATCCCCAAACACGGATAAAGGAAGCTAGTTCAAAAAGTCGTTGAGTGTTGGCTCCACCATCTTGAACCTCTGATACTCCCTCAATTTTCTTCGCTTCTTCAGCTACTGTTTTAACATCACTTGGAGAATTTGTATCGACGATATAGGCATCATAGAGAGGGTTTGCATCCCCTTCAAAGACCTTCCAATCGTCACCCATGGTTTCCGTTAATTTTTCATACTGTTCTTCTTTACTTGAGAAGGTAACACTTTTTACAGCAGGCATAGCTTTCAAAGCGTCATAGACCTTGTGGTAGTCATTATTGGTAACTGTCTGACCTTCTTTTTCAATCGTTTCACTGTTATCTGCCACATCCTTACGAATGTAGACCATAACACGAACGTTGTTTTCAATATCGGTAGCCAGCTTTGCTGTATTAAAAATTACGGATGCAAACAGGGCAACGAGTGTCAAGGTAATCATAACTGAACTTACTGCTGCTACTGTCATCCAGCCATTTCGTTTTAAACTCTTTAATGATTCAAATAAATGGCGAAAAAATCTACTAATCATCGTATCCATATTCTCCTTTAGCTTCGTCACGAACGACACGGCCGTTTTCAATGGCAATGACACGGTGGCGCAAGGTATTTACGATCTGGCTGTTGTGGGTCGCCATCAAAACAGTTGTACCTTGAAGATTGATGCGTTCCAACAGATTCATAATTTCCCACGAATTATCTGGGTCCAAGTTTCCTGTTGGTTCATCAGCAATCAATACTTTAGGATTGTTGACAATCGCACGGGCAATCGCAATCCGTTGCTGTTCTCCACCTGAGAGTTCATTCGGGAAAGAACGAACCTTGTGTTTCAAACCTACTAGGTCCAACACTTCCATAACACGTTTTTTGATGTTACGGCGATTCTCTCCGATAACTTCCATTGCGTAGGCAATATTCTCATAAACCGTTTTCTTAGGCAAGAGTTTGTAATCTTGAAAGACAACCCCAACACTACGACGTAGAAGCGGGATATCTTTCTTCTTAATTTTAACTAAATTAAAGCCTGCAACTGATAGGCTTCCTTTTTCGATCTTTACTTCTCGGTATAAAGCTCGAATAAAGGTTGACTTACCTGCCCCAGAAGGTCCTACGATATAGGCAAACTCTCCTGGTTCAATGGTGACAGAGACACCACGCAGGGCAGTCGTTCCATTATCATACTTTTTGACAACATCTCTCATTTCAATGATTGACATATGAGTTCCTTTCTATCTTAGCTGATTCGCCACTTGAGGTAGGCATCGATAAAACCATCAAGGTCTCCATCCATCACCTTATCTACCTGAGCAACTTCAAAGCTTGTACGGTGATCTTTTACCATAGTATAAGGTGTGAAGACATAAGAACGGATCTGACTTCCCCATGTGATTTCTTTTTTCTCACCTTTGAGAGAATCAACTTCCGCAGCTTTCTTTTCTTGCTCCATCTGATAGAGTTTAGCCTGCAACATCTTCATGGCACGATCTCTATTTCCATACTGGGTACGATCGACCGTTGATTGGACGACAGTTCCTGTAGGAATGTGTGTCAAACGCACACCTGTTGAAACTTTATTGACGTTTTGTCCACCAGCACCACCTGAACGGAAGGTATCCATTTTGATATCATCTTCACGAATTTCCACTTCGATAGTATCATCCAGCTCAGGCATAACCTCTACGGATGTAAATGAAGTATGGCGACGTTTGGCAGAGTCAAATGGTGAAATACGGACCAAACGGTGAACACCCATTTCTGATTTAAGTAGGCCATAAGCATTCGGTCCTTCAAAAGACAAGGTCACAGACTTGATACCTGCTTCATCACCTGCCTGGTAATCCAAGACTTCTACTTTAAAGCCTTTGGCATTTCCATAACGAGTGTACATGCGAAGCAACATATCGCCCCAGTCCTGAGCCTCAGTACCACCAGATCCTGGATGGATTTCCAAGATGGCATTATTATGGTCATAAGGTTCTGACAAGAGAAGGGTCATCTCGTAGTTGGTCATCATCTTATCCAACTCGGTTAGCTGCTCGACCAGTTCATCATGGACTGACTCGTCTTCTGCTAAAAAGTCCAATAAAATCTCAACTTCATCCTGCAACTCTTCCATTTTACGGAAGGTGTTGTAGGTGTTTTTTAATTCATTTAATTCTTGCGACGTTTTTTGGGCCGCGATATTATCGTTCCAAAAATCAGGTTCTGTCATCTTGTTTTCCAAGATGGCAATCTCTTCCTCTAAGCCTTCGAGGTCAAAGAGACCCCCTGAAAGAAGCTAATTTTTCACGATTTGCGTCAATTTTTTGACGAATTTCTGAAATGTCCATAGATACTCCTTTTCATATCGTTTTATTATACCATAATCTCTTATTTCTTTCCATATTTTGCTTTTCATCGCTTTTTGTGGCAAAAGAAAAGAGGCCCGAAAGCCTCTGGTTTAAAGGATTTTGGCAGAGGTCTGAGTAATCTCCTCCACTTGAATTCCTTCTTTTTCAAACTTATCCTTTAATGAAGTCAAATCGATTTTTCCATCAATTTGAACTTCGATGACTACCTTCCCATCCTTACGTGGAATGTTAACTGTGTGCGAGATATTTAGATTTTCTTCTACGATTAGAGCTACAATTTTTCCCAGTACACCGACTTCATTTTCTGTGATAAAACGAACGCGGATCCCCTCTTCTCCGTATCCAGCGATTTCCAAGAAAGCCTGAAAAACATCGCGGTCTGTAATGACGCCGTAGACCTGATGATTGTCTACGACTGGTAATATCCCAATTTTATTTTTCAGCATCAGGTAGGTCGCATCTTCTAGACTAGCATAGCCAGAAACCGTCACGACATCTCGAATCATTACATCTTTTACTTTGGTTTTATTCAGAAGATAATTCATCTCATAGATAGAGAGACTGGTTGCTTTAGATGGGCTGGCTTCCGCAATGGTTCCTTCTGTTACCAATCCGACTAATTGATCGTTTTCGATAACAGGTAAACGGTGCAAACCTTGCTCGCGCATCAAATCTGCTGCGTGTGCTACAGTCGTATCTGGACTGATATAAACTACCTTACGGGTCATGAAATCTTTAACTGCCATGAGACTTCTCCTTCTATATTGCTACTTTTATTATACACTTTCTTAGAAAATCTATCAAACGCTTTCATCTCTTTTTCAAGATTTTGAATAATCTGAGAAGTTTGCATAAAATGCCAGTGTAAGTTAAAAGGGAACCGAAGTCCCCTCTCTTCTTAAATCGTAATAGTGTCTCGATCTTTTATCATATAACGTTTCAGTGGGCTAAGACTAGCTAACCAGTATAGTAGACCGCCAAATAGCGCAGTAAAGCCACTACCCGTTGTGATTAAAAAGATTGGACTTTGAATTTGTGCAGTTACAGGGTTATAAACAAATAGTACCGCTACCAATAAGGAGATAAATACACAAGACAAGCCAACTAAGTTAAATCCTTTAGTAAACTCGTAGGCGTCATGCCCTTCAAGGAAATAGGCTGACCGCAAGTCTAGTTTTCGTTTTCTTAAGATAAAATAGTCAACAACAATCATACCAATAATTGGTCCCTGAATATAGGCTGCTAGGGAGATGAAGGATCCGAAATACTCTTCTACTCCTCCCCATATAGTGAGTAGACTCACGTAAACCATGGCAATCCAAACCATTAGTTTATAGCTTACTTTGGGCATCCCACTTTTGACAATCATACAGTTCACATACGATCCAGTCCCCTGGGTTCCAATATTGGCAAAGGCTACTAGTAGTAGACTTAAGAGGGCAAAGGCTGGGGTGCTTAGAGTTGATAGCATGGTTGTTGGATCACTTTCATAAACACCTGTTTTGACAAACATGGCTAGAGCCATGACTCCACCTGTCGCAACGAAGAATGGAGCCACAACTCCGTATGATAAGGCTGTAGCCCAATAACCACTTCGTTCTGATTTTGCTAAACGCGGTAAAACCAATGCCTGTGTAGACCAAGAAAAGGCAAAGGCAACATTTCCTTCTCCGGAGAGCATGAAGCGTTCTAATGGCGTCAAATCTCCTTGAGTGGCTGGTTGGATATTCATAATATCCGTTATAGGAACGGCGACAAAGCAGATTCCAACGATAATGAGACCAACAATCAACAAGGCGATAACCAAAAAGCGATTGGTCCATTTAATCACTTCTGGACCTCCAAGAGCAATGAGAGTCCCAAGAAGAACACAGAGGGTACCAAGAATAGGCGCCCATACTCCCTTTTCCAAACCAAGACCAAAATTATTTGCTAAATGAATCATGGAACTGGCAAAAAGATTGGCCGCAACAGCATACCACCCAAAGTTAGCCAAGCTAATAATGGTTGATAACAGGGCTACACCTCTTTTTCCTAGAACGGCTCTCAACCAAATCCACAAATCAATTCCATACTTAACCGCAAACAAAATAGGGAGACATTCAATAAAAACCCAGATAATGTTAAAGCTAAAAATATTTATCAACATTTGATTAAAGGTCAAATATTGAGCTACATAGGCTCCTTGGGTATAACACCAAGTAGCAATGGCAAAACCACTTGTCGATAGAAAGAGATCCCAGAAAGAATACTGACGATCCTTATTGGTCATGGGAACAATTCCTGTTATGGTTTCTTGTTGGATATAGTCATTCATTTTAGACATGTTATTGAATTCCTCCCGTCATTGCTAAGATAATCAAAATAAGGTTGATTAGGACTATGGAGATGATTAAAATGAAATCACTTTTTAAGAAGGGTTGAACAAACTCGTAGTTTGGTGACTCCATTTCTTCCAATCTTCTCTTTGTTTCAGCTGCTACTAATTCTTCAATTTCGGATGTCGTTTTCATCTTAGTTTTCCTCCAAATACAAGTCAAGGGCCAGTTGTCCATATTGTTTGGTATAGCGATACCAGATGTAGAGGAACTCACCGACTGGTTTTCCGACACTCTCCTGGAACAAAGCCCACAAGAACCAATAATATGAGGTCACTGCTACATAAGCCAAATAGTGACGTTTGGTTTTCTTATCTGGAACTCCTTGTAGATACAATTCCAGTACTTTTTCAGCATCCTCTACGGTATAATTGGAACACGCGATAAAGGTGCCCAAATCACCTGCTGGCTCTCCCATTCCAGAATATTCCCAATCAATCAAGCTCATTTCGCCTGCTTCATTCAACAAGAAATTAGGACTATAGGAATCTCCATGACAAAGGGTAACCTGTTTCGGATCATTCTGTAAATAATTTTTGAGAAGTGAGACGGTTTTATCCAGTTCCTCGAGACCATCAAATTCAAATCGATTTCTAGCCTGCAATTTTTCTCTAAAATCATCAATTCCCTCAAATTGGTCAAAGGAATGTCCCGTTTTTTCTCCAGATTGGTGTAACCGTCTCAAGAGGTCCATTGCTTGTACCACATCATCCCAATTATCATAATCCAGTTGCTTAGCATTGGGAATAAATTCTGAAATCTTCCAGCCCTCATCCTTGTTCATGGCTACGAAGGTACGGTCAATCTTTAATTTTGCAGCAATTTCCATTGAAGCTGCTTCACTAGCTCGGTCGATATAATTTTCCGTTCCCCTGCCCGGATGACGGTAAACATATTTTTTCCCTAGACAGTCAAATGAAAATGATGTGTTAGTTAACCCATCTTTTAGAGGTTTGATATTGACAATATCTGAAGCCACACACTTTAATGTCTTACAGATATTATCGATAATAGCTGAGTCTGCATTTACCAAATAACGTTCATCAAATTGACGGAGTTCATCCAGTGAATCAAATTCTTTAACACTATCCGCTGAATAGTGGCGAGCTTCTAAAAGGAGTTCCTTGACATGGCGACTATAGTAATCCTCCCAAAGCTGTTCCCGATAAGGTTCGTGCTTAAACTCGGTTTCTAAAATTTCCTTAAATTTCTCGCTAAATGCACGGTCAAAATAAACGTGCCCCACCATAGCCCAAGTATTTTCTCCACCAATCTGGATATCAACGATAGTGTGATTTGAATTCTCTATAGCACAATATTCGTCCGTTTGACCTTCTGCAAAAATCGTCGAGTAGTAACCTCTATAAATATATTGCTCAAACGGATTTTCCACAAAATAATTATCTGATGAACAAATATAAGTGTTGGAAAGTTTATCTTTAACCAACATAAGAGACGAACAGTTATTGTATTTGTAGTAATCATTATTCACTACAATTTTCACACCAAACTTCTCTGCAAGATAGAACATTTTTTCTTGAAGATAGCCTACGATAATGGTTATATCTTCTATTCCTGCTTCTTGCAGCTGTCTGATTTCCCTCTCTATCAAGCGTTCCCCCTTGACTTGAAGTAATCCTTTGGGAATCTCATAAGACAAAGGAGCAAAACGGCTACTCATGCCAGCAGCCATTATAATAGCATTTTTTACTCGATAGGGTTCTAAAACTTTCTGACCTAGTTCAGTTAAGTGAAGCTCCTCATCAACCCACTTCTCTTCTTTCAGTTTTTTCAATAATGTGTTAACTGTCCCTACAGATAGACCTAACTCTTCAGCTAACTGTCTCTGAGTAAAGGTCTTTTCTTTATGTATCAACATAAACTGCAAAAGTTTAAATTGTTTTTCTGTCACCATTCATTAGTCCTCCTGTTCAATTTCCACTTATCCATATTATAATATGAACAAAAATGACTGCCAATTCAAACACGAAATCATCTAGTTAAAATTAAGGCACCATTTCATCTATTTCCAAAATCCAACTATAAACGAAAAAGCTCCTAAGTTGGAGCTCCAGAACATTTTATCATCTGATGATTAGGAAAGTAAGCCCCTGTTATAGGATGATTGTTTGGCCATCTTCATCTAACGATTGAAATGCCCCCGGGTCTATAGGGAAATTGCTTTCGCAACTCTCATCCACAACCTAAACTAGTCTTCCAGACTAGTTTAGCCACCTAGATATGCTTTTCTGACTTCTTCTGATGAGGCGAGTTCTTTTCCTGTTCCTGATAGGACGATCTTGCCTGTTTCAAGTACATAACCACGGTCAGAGATAGCAAGGGCCTTGTTAGCGTTCTGTTCAATTAGGAGAACCGTTGTTCCTTGCTTCTGAATATCTTGAATGATATCAAAAATTTCTTGGATAAAGATAGGGGCAAGTCCCATTGACGGCTCATCCAAGAGAAGGAGCTTAGGTGTAGACATGAGAGCGCGTCCCATAGCCAGCATCTGCTGTTCACCGCCTGAAAGAGTTGCCGCATCTTGGTTTTTACGTTCTTCCAGACGAGGGAAACGTGAAAAGACTTTTTTCAAGTTGGCTTGATTTTCTTCACGATTTTTCTTCAAGAAAGCTCCCATTTCCAAGTTTTCCATAACAGTCAAACCTGGGAAAACATGGCGCCCCTCAGGAACTTGTGAAAGGCCACCTGCCACGATTTTTTGTGCTGGCAACTTTTGAATTTCTTTTCCTAAAAACTGAATTTTACCAGCACTTGGGCGAACCAAACCTGAAAGGGTACGAAGAATGGTTGTTTTACCAGCACCATTGGCACCGATAAGGGAAACAACTTCTCCTTCATTAACCTCGAAACTCACATCACGAACTGCTTGGATCATACCATAATGTACAGAGAGGTTTTCAACTTTTAACATAGGCATTAGGCTTCACCTCCTAGATAAGCTTCGATAACACGTTTATTCGTCTTAATTTCGTCAGGAGTTCCCTGAGCAATCAAGCGACCATATTCCAGAACATAGATACGCTCAGTGACTTCCATAACCAAATTCATGTCGTGTTCGATGAGCATGATAGTAATTTTAAATTCATCTTTGATACGACGGATCAGTTCTGTCAATTCAGCTGTTTCTTGAGGATTCATCCCAGCTGCCGGTTCATCCAAAAAGAGGATTTTAGGTTCAGTTGCCAGAGCACGAACGATTTCTAATCGACGTTGTTGACCATAGGCCAGATTCTTGGCAAGAGTATCTGCATCACTATCCAAATCAAAAATCTTTAGTAAGTCCAAAGCTTTGCTTTTTAATTCTTCCTCATTCTTATAAAAAGCTGGTAGACGTAGAAAGCTCGCAAGGACATGTTGTTTATGATGATTGCTAAACGCAATCAAAACATTTTCCAAAACTGTCAAGTCCTTGAACAAACGAATATTTTGGAAGGTACGACTGAGACCAAGTGAGGCAATCTTGTAGGGAGTTTTCCCATTTAGGAGGTGACCATCTAGTGTCACAGTACCTTCGCTTGGTTCATAAACACCGGTCAAGAGATTGAAAAGGGTTGTTTTACCTGCCCCGTTTGGTCCAATCAGACCGACCAATTCTCCCTCGTTCAATTCAAGAGTGACATCTCCAACAGCTGTTAGACCGCCAAAATGTTTGGTTAACTGTTTAACTTCAAGTAATGCCATTAGTTTTGTCCCTCCTTCTTAGATTTTTTAAAGAAACGTGATAGACTCAATTCCCATGTTCCAAGGAGTCCACCTGGTCTGAAAATCATGACCAATACCAAGGCCAAAGCGTAAATAATCATACGCACGCTAGCAACATCTTGAAGGAGCATATTTAAAATTCCTAAAACAATCGCTGAAACGATGGTACCAGTAATCGATCCAAGTCCACCAAATACAACGATAATCAACACATTGATGGAATTAATAAAGGTGTAATCTTTCGGTACAACAGACCCGATAAATCCAGCCTGAAGTGACCCTGCAATACTTGCAGTAATAGCACCAAAGACAAAAGCGATGATTTTAATTTTAGTTGTATTAACCCCAACTGACTCAGCAGCAATCTCATCCTCACGAACAGATAGAGTAGAGCGTCCAATTGGACTACGTAAGAAGTTGAGAGTTGCAATAGTTGTGATCACCACAAATAGATAAACCATTTGCCAATTGGTAAAGTTTGGAATACCCAAGATACCAGCGGCACCATTGGTCAAACTGCCACCATTAATGATAAAGATACGAATGATTTCTGAAACACCTAGTGTTGCAACAGCCAGATAGTCCCCCTTCAAGCGTAGAGTTGGAATCCCAACAAGCAAAGCGACTGCACCAGAAATCAAGGCACCCAAGACCATTGCTCCAAAGAAGGCACCATAGGTTGGTGATTTTGAACCAATAATCGCTGCTGCATAAGCCCCAATCGCCATAAAACCTGCATGACCGAGTGAGAATTGTCCTGAAAAACCGACAATTAAGTTCAAACCTACTGCAAGGATGATATTAATCCCAATTTGTTCTAAAATTTGAACATGGAATAGATTGAGAACACCAGCAGAAACCAGTACGCTAATCAATCCATAACCCGCTAACAGAAGGAATAACCAGAGAATATTTACTTTAAGATTTGTCTTCATTGTTTACACCTTCTCTTTCACATTCTTACCAAGGATACCTGCAGGACGAATAATCAGAATCAAAAGCAAGATTCCATATACGATAGCATCACGGAAATCAGACATACCGAAGGCAGTAGCAAATGTTTCCAACAAACCAATCACAAATCCCCCTAGAGCTGCACCAGGAATAATCCCGATACCACCAAGTACGGCTGCAACGAATGATTTTAGACCTGGAGTCACGCCCATCAAAGGTTCAAGAGAGTTGTAGTAAAGGGCAATGAGGACACCTGCCGCACCAGCAAGGGCTGAACCCAAAGCAAAAGTAAAGCTGATTGTACGATTTACATTAATTCCCATCAATTGAGCTGCATCACTATCAACTGATACCGCACGCATGGCTTTCCCCATTTTTGTTTTTTGGACGATTAATTGCAATAAAACCATCAAGAGTACAGAAACTGCTAAAATCATCAATTGAACATTTGTCAAGCTAATTGGTCCCAAGTCAAAGCGGACTGTTTCAATTGCTTGAGGAAAGGCACGAGTATTGGCACCTACTAGATAAACCATTCCGTATTCCAGTAGGAAAGACACTCCGATGGCAGTAATCAATACGGCAATACGTGTAGAGTGTCGCAAAGGACGGTAAGCAAGAAATTCAATCACAACACCAAGTAGTGCGGTTCCTGCCATTGAAATAATCAAAGCTAAAAAGAAATCCATTTGGAAGGAATTAATCAAAAAGTAACCAATAAAGGCACCTATCATATAAATATCACCGTGGGCGAAGTTGATGAGTTTGATAATTCCATAAACCATGGTATAACCCAAGGCCAAAAGTGCATAAACACTACCCAGGATTAAACCATTCACAAGTTGTTGGAGCATAGCATTCACTCTTTTCTATCGTTATTTTTTAGAAAATTTCATCATTTTCACAAGTTCATAAACACCGAAACAGGGAGTGAGTCAAAGGCTCATTCCCTATTTCAACTACTATTCTAATGTTATGGTTTTACAACTTCTGCTGCTTCTACTTTACCATTGTTCATGGTCATCATGTAAGCAGTTTTCACTGTATTGTGGTCAGCATCAAAGCTCGTTTGACCAGTTACACCATCAAAATCTTTTGTTTTAGCAAGGTTATCCTTGATTTCACCTGAGTTTTTAGCATCTTTTGCAGCATTGGCTACTAGGTAAACTGAGTCATAAGCCAAGGCTGAGAAGGTTGAAGGTTCTTCATTATATTTAGCACGGTATGCTTCAAGGAAAGCTTTAGCTTTTTCAGAAACATCAACTGTAGTTGAGAATCCTGAGATGAAGTAAATGTTTGATGCTTTTTCAGCTGTTGCTTGTTGAACAAATTCTTCACCGTTAAATCCATCACCTCCAACGATTGGTTTATCAATTCCCATACCACGGGCTTGGTTTACGATTTTACCTGCTTCTGTGTAGTAGCCTGGAACAACAATAGCGTCAAACTCTTTCCCTTTCATTTTAGTAAGGGCTGCTTGGAAGTCTGTATCACCTGCTACAAACGTTTCATCTGCTACAATCTCACCCTTGTAGGTTTCGCGGAAAGATTTAGCAATACCTTTAGCATAGTCACTAGCATTGTCAGTATAAAGAACAACCTTCTTAGCATTCAATTTGTTTGTTACATAGTTAGAAATAATCTTCCCTTGGAAGCTATCTTGGAATGTTCCGATAAATAGGTAATCTTGACCTTTAGTCAAACCGTCTTGAGTAGCACTTGGTGAAATCAATGGCACTCCAGCTTTGGTAGCGTTAGCTACAGCTGCAGCAGTTGCACCAGATGTCGCAGGTCCTACAATAGCTGCTACTTTTGATTGGGTAACAAGGTTCGTTGTAACAGAAGCTGCTTCGGCAGTCTCTGACTTGTTGTCTTTGTCTACAACTTCGATTTGTTTTCCATCGATACCACCTGCTGCATTGATTTCATCAACGGCAAGTTGAGCTCCTTTTTGTTCAGATGTTCCATAGGCTGCTACGGCACCAGTTTCTTCAAAGTTAAATCCGATTTTAATTGTCTTTTCATCGACTGAGTTACCAGCAGCGTTTGAGGCTCCTGATTTGACTTCTCCACAAGCAGCGAGAAGGGCTACGCTAGCAAGGGCCACAAAAGATAGGGCAAATTTTTTCTTCATTTTTTATCTCCTTATAATATTGTTCCAAAATAGTATGTTAAGAATATACCGAATTATCAGAAAATTGTCAACCTTTTTATTCACTTTTTTAAATGATAACGTTTTCTTTATTTCGATAGAGATTGCCAACAAAGGGAGTTTCTAACTCTTGAATGTGACACCGTCTAATTTTCTTGATATATCTTTCCTTACCTAATCTCTCAACTAAGTCATCTAGCTCCTCAGTTGGAACATAGAGCTGCAAGTAACGATGTTTTTTGGAATGGTAACAGATATCACCGTATTCCTGAAGTTTTTTTGCATCCCGATTATAGTAGAGATAGATGATTAATCCTGATCGATTGACCTTTTCAAACATGAGGAACCCTCTTTCTAAGAAATCTGCTCCTATTATATCAAAAAAAGCAAACCCCGTCGAGTTTGCTTTTTAGGTTGGTTAGCTCAAAGAGTTGTTGGCCATGATTTCATCAATAAAACCATACTCAAGTGTTTCTTGGGCACTCATCCAGTAATCACGTTCTGCGTCTACATGAATTTGCTCAACTGTTTTACCAGAGTTATCTGCAAGAATTTGCTCCAAAGTCTTACGAGTTTTAAGTAAGTGCTCTGCAGCGATTGCCATATCTGTCTGTTGGGTACCACCACCTGTACCACCCATTGGTTGGTGAATCATGTACTCTGCATTTGGAAGCATGAAACGTTTGCCTTTTGCGCCACTTGATGCAATGACAGTTCCCATGGATGCAGCCATCCCCATAACGATTGTTTGGACATCTGCCTTGATAAAGTTCATGGTATCAACGATTGCCAAACCAGCTGATACAGAACCACCCGGAGTATTTACATAAAGGTAAATATCTTTTGTACTATCTTGAGCATCCAAGAAGAGCAATTGAGCAATAACGGAGTTGGCCATGTTGTCTTCAACTGGTCCAGTCAACATGATGATACGATCTTTTAGTAGACGTGAGTAAATATCATATGAACGTTCTCCACGGCTTGTTTGTTCAATAACTACAGGAATCATTCATTTCTCCTTTTAAGGTTGAATTTTCTTAGTCTTACGACTCAATACAACTATTATATCTTTTTGGTCAAAAAAGGTCAAATTTTTGCTCTATTCTCTAAACAGAAACAAAAACTCAACCTCCTTTCAAGTCAAAAACGAACTTCTAGTTTCAATATTTACTTTGGAATTTTATTTAGTACCAAACAAGCGGTCTCCAGCATCTCCAAGACCTGGAACGATATAACCGTGTTCGTTCAAGCGTTCATCCAAGGCTGCAGTAAAAATTTCTACATCTGGGTGTGCTTCTTGGAGGGCTTTCACTCCTTCTGGAGCAGATACTAGGCAGACAAACTTGATATTTGAAGCGCCACGTTTTTTAAGGGAATCTACTGCCAAGATTGCTGAGCCACCTGTTGCCAACATTGGATCAACGACAAAAATTTGACGTTGGTCAATATCCTCAGGTAATTTCACTAAGTATTCAACTGGTTGAAGGGTTTCTTCATCACGGTACATACCGATGTGTCCAACTTTTGCTGCTGGAACCAGATTCAAGAGACCATCTACCATCCCGATACCTGCACGCAAGATTGGGACAATCGCCAATTTTTTACCAGCCAATTGTTTTTGAACGGTCTTTGTGATAGGTGTTTCGATTTCCACGTCTTCAAGTGGAAGATCACGAAGTACTTCATATCCCATCAACATTGCAATCTCGTCTACTAGTTCACGAAAAGCTTTTGTAGAAGTATCTGTACGTCGCAAGATTGACAATTTGTGTTGAATGAGTGGATGATTAATGACTTCAATTTTTCCCATTTTCTGAATTCCTTCTTTCAATTTATTCTTCTTATTATATCAAAAAACGGTTTAAAAAGCTTTCTAAACCATTTATTTTTATTAATTTTTAAATCAAATCTGCCTCTTGGAGAGCTGTCTGAACAGTCTCTAATGGCAAATGGGTTAACTCGGTGCCTTTTTCATGATAAAGGTACTGGGCATAGTCATCCATTCGGTACTGGTTGATATAAACCACGCGCTTGCAACCGACTTGTAAGAGTTGTTTTGTACAGTTGAGACAAGGGAAGTGGGTCACATAAGCTGTAAATCCCCTTGGAACCCCTCGTTCGGCTCCTTGTAAAATGGCATTGACCTCGGCGTGAAGGGTTCGGACACAGTGACCTTCAATGACCAGACATTCGTGGTCAATACAGTGCTCAGTTCCTGATACGGAACCATTGTAACCCGTTGAAATGACTTTATTATCCTTAACGAGGACAGCTCCTACTTTGGCGCGTTTACAAGTAGAACGATTGGCAATCAGTAAAGCCTGGGCTGCAAAGTACTCATCCCAAGCCAGTCTTTTTTCTGTCATAATTCTTCTCCTTATCCCCTATTTTTTGAAAAATGGCAAGCGTAAATCTGCAATCTTTTCTGCTGGAACCTTCATGCCATCCTTGATCCATTTGAGCAGAACCGATACGATAGCAGAACTCCAAAAG
Organism: Streptococcus sp. SR1; assembly: GCF_000526075.1. Taxonomy (NCBI): domain Bacteria; kingdom Bacillati; phylum Bacillota; class Bacilli; order Lactobacillales; family Streptococcaceae; genus Streptococcus; species Streptococcus sp. SR1. Next base: position 23,805 of record NZ_JATR01000019.1, on the reverse strand, counting down.
GAATGAAGGTAGCTGCTGACACCTTTTGATTTTCCGTGGTATTTTTCCAGAAATTCCTGCATGGCTTGGACGAAAATCTTTTCCAAGTGGTAGTCCAGAGCAAGTTGGATAACCTTGGCTTCTTTCTTGGCTGCTCGAAAAAGGTGAACCCAGACTAGATAAAGGTCCGTTTTGACATCGTAGTGGCTGAGCTGTTCCATGATGTTATGGACACTGCGTTTAAAGACGCTTTCCAAAATTTCTTCTTTAGAGTCATAGTTACGATAGAAGGCAGCACGAGAGACGCCCGCTCGCTTGACCAGCTCCGAAATGCTGATCTTGGCCAAATCTTTTTTTTCTAGAAGTTGCAAAAGAGCCGTCTCGATTGCTTCTCTGGTTAAAAAATTGGATTCTTGATTTGATTTTCTGAGATTTTCAAGAGATTTTTCAGATATTCTACGTTCAGACATAACAATTTCTTTCTACTTGTGACAACAGAGAGGTGGTACTTTTGTTTCAAGGGCTTTCATGATATAATTGTAAAAAAAGACAGAACCTTTGTCAATGTATAAGTGACAAAGATGGAGAATTTCTATGACTTGGAAGATTGTAGCTGACTCTGGTTGTGATTATCGTCAACTGGCAACTCCTGCTATTGATACGGAATTTGTTAGTGTTCCTTTAACCATTCAGGTAGCTAATCAGGTCTTTATTGATGATGCCAATCTTGACATTGACCACATGATGGAAACCATGTATGCGACTTCTGAGGCTTCAAAATCAGCTTGTCCTAGCCCTGATGATTACTTGCGTGCATTTGAAGGTGCTAAGCATATCTTTGTCGTTACTATCACTGGTACTCTTTCAGGTAGTCATAATAGTGCGCAGCTCGCTAAAAATATCTACCTTGAAGAACATCCTGACACTCAGATTCATGTGATCGATACATTGTCTGCAGGTGGTGAGGTTGACTTGATTGTCGAAAAAATCAATGATTTGATTGATCAAGGACTTTCTTTTGAGGAAATTGTTGAAGCTACTACAGCCTACCAAGAAAAAACCAAGTTGCTCTTTGTCCTCGCTAAAGTCGATAACTTGGTAAAAAATGGCCGTTTGAGTAAGCTTATCGGTACAGTCGTTGGCCTTCTCAACATCCGTATGGTTGGGGAAGCAAGTGAAACAGGAACCCTAGAGTTGCTACAAAAGGCTCGCGGTGCTAAAAAATCCCTTCAAGCAGCCTATGAAGAACTCACCAAGGCTGGCTATACTGGTGGCCGTATCGTCATGGCTCATCGCAGCAATGAAAAATTCTGTCAGCAATTGTCAGAACGCTTGCTGGAAACATTCCCTCAAGCCAATATCAAAATCATTCCAACATCTGGTCTCTGCAGTTTTTATGCAGAAGATGGCGGTTTGTTGATGGGATATGAAATTAACTAAGATTATGAGCAACAAGAGATGCCAAGCATCTCTTGTTTTTTGTGGTACAATAGAGCTATGAAACATTTTGATACTATTGTCATCGGTGGTGGACCTGCTGGCATGATGGCTGCGATTTCCAGTAGCTTTTATGGTCAGAAACCCCTTCTCATCGAGAAAAATCGCAAACTTGGGAAAAAATTAGCTGGAACGGGCGGTGGTCGCTGCAATGTGACCAATAACGGAAGTTTAGATGACCTACTAGCTGGTATCCCTGGAAATGGACGCTTTCTATACAGTGTCTTTTCCCAGTTTGATAACCATGATATCATCAACTTTTTCACGGAAAACGGTGTTAAACTCAAGGTTGAAGACCACGGCCGCGTCTTTCCTGCCAGCGACAAGTCTCGGACCATTATCGAAGCCTTGGAAAAGAAAATCACTGAACTCGGCGGACAAGTTGCTACTCAAACGGAGATTGTTTCGGTTAAAAAGATAGACGACCAGTTTGTCCTCAAGTCCGCAGACCAAATCTTCACTTGCAATAAACTCATTGTCACAACTGGTGGAAAATCCTACCCTTCCACTGGTTCAACTGGTTTTGGTCACGAGATTGCCCGCCATTTTAAGCACACCATTACCGAGCTTGAAGCCGCTGAAAGTCCTTTGTTAACAGATTTTCCGCATAAGGCCTTGCAGGGAATTTCCCTAGATGACGTGACCCTAAGCTATGGCAAGCATGTCATCACTCATGATTTGCTCTTTACCCACTTTGGTTTATCTGGTCCAGCTGCTCTGCGTATATCTAGCTTTGTCAAGGGTGGGGAGGTTCTCTCTCTCGATGTCTTGCCTCAACTTTCTGAGAGTGACTTGGTTGCATTTCTAGAAGAAAATCGGGAAAAATCCTTGAAGAATGCTTTGAAAACTTTTCTTCCGGAACGCTTGGCTGAGTTTTTTGTACAAGGATTTCCTGAAAAAGTCAAACAGCTAACTGAAAAAGAACGCGACCAGCTTGTCCAATCTATCAAGGCCCTCAAAATTCCTGTGACTGGCAAAATGTCCCTTGCTAAGTCCTTTGTCACCAAAGGCGGTGTCAGTCTCAAAGAAATCAATCCTAAAACTCTGGAAAGCAAACTCGTTCCTGGGCTCCACTTTGCTGGCGAGGTACTGGATATCAATGCCCACACGGGCGGCTTTAACATCACTTCTGCCCTCTGTACCGGTTGGGTGGCAGGAAGTCTGCATTATGATTAAAGATCAAAGGTTGTGAAAAATGAACAGAAGAGAAACAGTCGAATTTGTCAACATGTGTATGATTCAAAACGGAGACAAGGTTCTGGTTCAAGATCGAGTTAGTCCCGACTGGCCCGGCATTACTTTTCCTGGTAGTCATGTTGAACGTGGCGAATCCTTTGTCGATGCTGTCATTCGTGAAGTGAAAGAAGAAACTGGTCTGACCATTTCCAAACCCCAACTCTGTGGTATCAAAAACTGGTACGATGACAAGGATTATCGTTATGTCGTCCTTTTTTACAAGACAGAACACTTTACTGGTGAACTCCAGTCTTCAGACGAAGGGAAAGTTTGGTGGGAGGACTTTGAAAATCTTTCTCATCTAAAACTTGCAACCGATGATATGTCTGATATGCTTCGTGTGTTTCTAGTAGAAGATCTCAGTGAGTTCTTCTACTAGAAAGATGGTGACGACTGGCTTTATGATTTGAAATAAAAAATAGGCTAGGAAATTCCTAGCCTATTTATTCTGCATTTGTCTGAACGTAAGCCGCAATGGCATCTGACGTGTACTGGGCTGTTCCAGAACCAAACTTGTCAATGTTTTCCTTAAACTCTGGGTTGTAGACGTACCCTTTACCGATATGACCGAAGACTTCAATAGAGCAGTCAAATCCATAAGTACGAATGGCTTGCAAGAGTTTGGCTGCTTCTTCTTGATTTTCGGCTGCTGTTGCAGGTAAACCAGCTTGAAGATTTTGCGCCAAAGTTTGAAAGACTTGGTTAAAGGCGGCCGTAGACTCATCTTCGCGACCCTTTTGGCGTTCGAGGGCTTGATCCATGACTTCTTGTCCGTACTCCTCTACCGCTTCTTGGTGGTATTTTTGATGGTCTTGATAGCTAAATCCAGTGAATTTTTCCTCAATCGTCATTTTTCTTTCTCCTTTTTGTTCTTGAATGGTTTTTTGCAAGGTGGAAATCAAGGTATCCAGATGTTGCCTTTCTCGAGTTAGATAGTCCAACTGCCTAGTCAAATGAGGCAATAAATCTGTCCTTTCTTCCTTTAACAGCTCTGCTATTTTTTCTAAAGAAAAACCTAGATATTTGTAATACAGAATGACCTGAAGTCGTTCCAAATCCTCCTGACTATAGGTTCGATAGCCGTTTTCCGACTTTAAGGGAACCAAGAGCCCTATCTTATCGTAGTGGTGCAGGGTCTTGACAGAGACACCTGAAAGCTGCGCAGCTTCTTTTATATGGTACATGATTTCCTCCTTACAAGGATAGTATAACCCCTCCCCTTAGGTCAGAGTCAAGCGCTTTTGCGAAAATTTTTTAACTTTTTTGAGAAAGGTGTGAAAACTTGAAAATGGTTTTCTTGACAGGCCTTAGAAAACGTGATAGGATAGTCAAGTCTATCAATCAAACAGAAGGCTCATAAAGAGCCATTGAGAGAAGGCTATTTGACAACTCAAGTAGCCTTTTCTTATTTAAAAAACAAGATTGGAGTTTCAACTATGTCAGAAAAATCACAATGGGGGTCGAAACTTGGCTTTATTCTAGCATCTGCTGGCTCGGCCATCGGGCTTGGTGCCGTTTGGAAGTTTCCCTACATGACTGCTGCTAATGGCGGTGGAGGCTTTTTACTAGTCTTTCTCATTTCCACTATTTTAATCGGTTTCCCTCTCCTGCTGGCTGAGTTTTCCCTTGGCCGTAGTGCTGGCGTTTCCGCTATCAAAACCTTTGGAAAACTGGGCAAGAATAACAAGTACAACTTTATCGGTTGGATTGGTGCCTTTGCCCTCTTTATCCTTCTCTCCTTTTACAGTGTTATTGGAGGATGGATTCTAGTCTATCTGGGTATTGAGTTTGGGAAATTGTTCCAACTTGGTGGAACGGGTGATTATGCTCAGTTATTTACTTCCATCATTTCAAATCCAGCCATTGCCCTAGGAGCTCAAGCTGCCTTTATCTTATTGAATATCTTTATTGTATCACGTGGGGTTCAAAAAGGGATCGAAAGAGCTTCGAAAGTCATGATGCCCCTGCTCTTTATCATCTTTGTCGTGATCATCGGGCGCTCTCTCAGCTTGCCAAATGCTATGGAAGGGGTTCTTTACTTCCTAAAACCAGACTTTTCAAAACTGACCAGTGCTGGTCTCCTCTATGCTCTGGGACAATCTTTCTTTGCTCTCTCACTAGGGGTTACAGCCATGCTGACCTATGCTTCTTACTTAGACAAGAAAACCAATCTGGTCCAGTCAGGGATTTCCATCGTATCCATGAACATCTCGGTATCCATCATGGCAGGTCTAGCCATTTTCCCAGCCATGTCAGCCTTCAATATCCAGTCTGAAGGGGGACCAAGCCTGCTCTTTATCGTCTTGCCTCAACTCTTTGACAAGATGCCCTTTGGAACCATTTTCTACATCCTCTTCCTCTTGCTCTTCCTTTTTGCGACAGTCACTTCATCTGTCGTGATGCTGGAGATCAATGTGGGCAATATCACCAATCAAGACAACCGCAAGCGTGCCAAATGGAGTGCCATTTTAGGAATCTTGACCTTCGTCTTTGGAATTCCTTCAGCCCTATCTTACGGTGTTATGGCGGATGTTCATATTTTGGGTAAAACCTTCTTTGATGCCATGGATTTCTTGGTTTCCAATCTCCTCATGCCATTTGGCGCTCTCTGCCTGTCACTTTTTACAGGCTACATCTTTAAGAAGGCTCTTGCTAAGGAGGAACTCCATCTCGATGAAAGAGCATGGAAACAGGGACTTTTCCAAGTCTGGCTCTTCCTTCTTCGTTTTATCATTCCAATCATCATCATCGTGGTTTTTATCGCCCCATTTATGTAATCAAAAAGGACTTGAGTAGTAAACTCAGGCCCTTTCTTTTTATGGATGGCTAACAATCAATTCCAAACCTTGCCCTTCCAAGGTCCAAGCTTCAACATCACTTGGTAGGATAAAGTGGCTACCCTTTTGGATTGGATAGTTTTTTCCGTCAACAGTAAGCTGACCTTGACCAGCTAAGACACTAAATAAGCTGTAGTCAGCTGTCTTTTCAAAATCAACTTTGCCAGTGATTTCCCACTTGTAAACTGCGAAGAACTCGCTAGAAACGAGGAGTGTAGAACGCAAATCATCAGCTTTGACAGTTACTGGACGGCTATTAGCAGGCTCACCAATGTTCAAAACATCGATGGATTTTTCAAGGTGAAGTTCACGCAAGTTGCCCTTGTCATCCTTACGGTCAAAGTCATAGACACGGTAGGTGGTATCGCTAGACTGCTGGGTTTCAAGAATCAAGATACCCGCCCCAATAGCGTGCATGGTACCACTTGGTACATAGAAGAAATCTCCAGCTTTAACTGGTACTTTTGTCAGCAAGGCATCCCAGTTCTTGTCCTCAATTTGCTGGCGGAGTTCTTCTTTTGATTTGGCATTGTGACCGTAGATAATCTCTGAACCTTCGTCTGCTGCGATGATGTACCAGCACTCTGTTTTTCCGAGCTCGCCTTCATGTTCTAGTCCATAGGCATCGTCTGGGTGAACTTGGACACTGAGCCAGTCGTTGGCATCCAGAATCTTGGTCAAGAGTGGAAATACAGGTTCTGGACGGTTGCCAAACAATTCACGGTGTTCTGCATACAAAGTAGCTAGGTCTGTTCCCTCGTAGTGCCCATTAGCGACCTTTGAAACTCCATTTGGGTGGGCTGAAATAGCCCAGTATTCTCCGATTTTTTCACTAGGAATGTCGTAACCAAACTCATCACGTAGTTTAGTCCCACCCCAGATTTTTTCTTGCATTACAGAATTTAAAAATAACGGTTCTGACATCTTGATCTCCTGTCTGATTTTTCTCCCCTCATTATAGCAAAAAAAGAGTTCGAATTGAACTCTTTTTACTATCTTATAAAGTAGGGAGAAGATTTTATAAAAATAGTAACGATATGGTTTTCATACTTTTGATAAATCTAAAAGAAGCTATTCTTTCATAAGATTTGGAAGAACGAACATGATGAAAAAAGCTAACATAATCATCACGAAAACAAGCAAGTAGACAAAACACATAGACAGCCATACATAACGATCAGGTTTTAATGGTCTTTCGACGAAAGATTGTTTCGGTTTTTTAGGGTCATATATCAATAGTTTTAAGATATCATTAATCAAAACTCAAACTTTCTTATTTCTATTCTTGAATTACCTTTGGAGAATTTAGATTATCTATTTTAATACCATATTTATCTTCTCGTCTCTTAAATGCTTCAATCCCCCCTTCTAAAATTTCACAAACATGTTCTTTTATACATTTTTTGTTTAAAATAAAATTACTGTCAGGTTCTTTTATCTGATTCTCTAAAGCTCCATTTTTATAAGCAAAAACTTTGTTATGGGGATTAGGATTATTTTCTGAATGTTGATTTGCTACAATAACATTTTCACAATCACCTGATACGACGATATTAGGATTATGTGTGACAATAATAATTTGCCTTTTTAATTTTCTCTGCTTAATATATGCTGTCAACTCATGGTAAATAGCTCTATTATCTAAACTATCCTCTGGCTGGTCAATCAATACAGGAACCCGACTATTAGAAAAATCTAAAATCAGTTTTAATACAACGAAAGCCTTTTTACCTGGTGACATCTGTTCAAACTTATCATTCTGATATTCAATATCAAATTTATAAGAGTAAAAATCAGTAGTGAAAAACTTTTCGATATGGTCTAATGTGGTTTTGTTTCCATTAAATTTTAAAGAATTATCCTCAAATATAGTATCAATCATTGAATCAAACTCAAAATTTAATTTCTCAATAAATTCTGCTTTTGAACGTCCTTGAGCATTAATGTAGTCAAACTCTAGCTCCAAATCCTTGAGGTAAAAATCTACAGTAATTTTTAAATCACTTTCAGATATATCGAACGAAGTAAGTAATTCTTTTCGAATTTTTGAATACTCTCTATACTGATTAATAATATTTTGTTTTAATTGATCGTTTTCAGTTTTAAGGTTGGATATCTCTTGTTCGTAACTTTCAATTTTTTTCAATATGGTAGTTTCTTGCTTTATGTTCTCTTCTATAAATGACAACTCATTATTATCTTGTAAGTAAGATAAAAACTTTTTAAAATCTGGAGTATCTCTAATTAAACCAATTTTATTCTTAGTTTCATAAAGTTGATCATTTAATCTCTGCTTAAGAATATTAATTTTGTCTTCAAATGTTTGTTGTACTTTTTGATTAATATCCTCAACAGCACTATTAATTATATCTCTTATTTCGTCACTATGTTCAAGTGCAGAATTAGATTTGGAATATGCTGCAATATTAGGAATAAATAAATTATCAATAAATACAAAATCTTTTTCAAGCCGATTTATTTCACCTTGTAACTTCTTAATAGTAGAGTTATCTATCTCAAATTTTTTCTTCTCTTCATCATCAATATCTACTGCGGATAACAATTCATCTCGTTTTTTATGAAGTTCAATAATCCTTTTGTTAGTAGCTTTTTTATCAAATTCTGGTTTTACGAGATTTTGTTGACGTTGAAGATTTTCTTTAAATTCATTTAAAAGTCCCTTAATTGCGATATCTATTTTATTATGACTTTGTTGATAACTTTTAATATTTTCATCCAATCCTTTAGATTGAATAATTTCATTAACAAGAAAATTTAACTTTTCAGTATTATTCGCTAGTTGAATCATATGTTCTTGAGGTAGGTATTGTATTTTTCTAGTATCATCCTCTTCCCTATCTTTCCAGAACACATGAAAGTTTTCCATATCTTTATACGTATATTTATTTTTAGATTCACTATCATTAAGTTTATAGGCAATTGAATTTAATAAGGTGGATTTTCCAGTTGATCTACCACCAATAATCGTATTTAAATTATCTGATAAAAGTATGGTATCTCCATCATATTCAATTCTATCAATAATTAGCTCATCATCAGTTCGAACTGGTTTTCCTATTCCTACACATATCCGATGTTCTGGCTCAAAGATTATTTGCTTCAAACCTTCAAAAGTCAAATCTGCTTTAATCCAACTATACTTCGTTCCAATCCCTTCTAAAGAGTGCGAATCAGAAGATTGTAAAAGAGGTCTAACATAATCAGATTTATGCAACCAATATTCTCGGTCAGATATTATATTCATATGTTTGCATTTGGGGTCTTGGCAAGTCGAAGAATCATTACAACTAGAATGAATAATAAAATCTGAATTCACACAAATCTGTTCATAAACAGCCTTATTTTTGGAATCAGAATCACTAGTAGCACTACCATGCCCTCTCGAGAGAAATCCTTTTAAATAGTTTCCATTTAATTCTGTATTCCGTTCTAATATTTGATTTAAACTTTTGAAATCAACATGAGCAGAAGACTCAATCTCTTTATTACTTAATCTATTGAATGCTTTCTCAGTTGCACCAATATTTGCCTTTAATTCCCCTAATAAATTCTTAATAATACCATCATCTAATGTATTATCAAAAATGATGTGATAATCAAATAACTGGTCAGATTTATTTATATTAGATAATCTCACTTCTAAATTAAGAAAAGTTACAATACCGTTCTCTTCAAGTCTTGTTTTTAAATTAAAATCGTCATCGGTAAAATTAAAGTAATTAGTTAAACCAATTGCTGAAATATCCTCATCCTTAATTTTTTGAATAAAACTTTCAATATCTGGACTTCCATCTTCAAATTTACTAAATTGATTATTTAACACTGTATATGGTGAATGTATATGCAAATCCCATTTTCTAAATTCAGAACCTCTATTCATTTAAACTATCCTTTCATATGCTAAAGCTATTGACTGTATTATAAAGTAACTAAGACTGTTTTGAAAAAACATTACCTTTATTATATTATAACATAATAAAAATAAAACTTACTCTTAATTCGTCATAGTTTTTTTGAAATTTTAACAGAATTTTAAACTTTTATGGAATACTTAAATTTAGAACGAAGAATGAAAAATGTTTTACAAAAGTAAAAGAAGCGAAATGGATTTTTTATATCACAATAACCATAATATGCTTCAATGCAAGAGAATGTTGTTATACAAAATACTTAATGCCATTGAAACAAAAGAAATTCTTACTAAGAAATATAATTATATTGTAGAAAAATTTATGACCTAAAATTTTATGTATTTATCTAATCCACTAAAAATTTAAAAAGGATGCAATATGTACTGCCCCCAAAAAGTTGGACAGAAAAAATCTAACTTTTGGGGTGCAGTTCAAACCAGTCTTCTTTTTAAATCAAAGCTGTGATAGCCGTTACCAGACCAAAAATAATACCTGGCGCATTAGCAGCCGCGAGGGGAATATCTCTTTCTTTCTTGAAAAGACCGTAATAAACCCATAGGCTACAGTTGATGGCTGCGACTAAGGGTTGGATGAAGTTTCCTTTTTGACCAGCCAGGTTGTTCATGATTTGTGGGAAGTAAGACACATACATCATAACAGACATGAAGGTCGCTACCCAACCCAAAATTTTCATTTGTTTTTCAGACATTTTCAAAACCTCTTTCATTTTTATGAATCATATTTTATAATCTTTCTTCAAAACAATCAAGACTTTGAAGCTTTTGTTATGAAGATGTAAACTATCACAATCTTGTGATAAAGTCCTCTTCAGATTGAAGAAAAAGTCCATTTTGGACAATTTTCTTCAATCAAAAGAGCAACCTTTTTAATGCTGACAAGGTTGAGCTATGTTCTATTCTTTTCATTTGTATCCCCGAGTTCTACTTTACACTTAGTTAAAGATTGCACTCTCATAATTTATTAGAGTAGACCTATATTTATTTTAATTTCCCAGAAAATTTTACTTCATCAGGTGCCATGATATAACGATTAACAGCAACTTCTTCGCCACTTAAAATATAATAAAATCTTGGGCTATTCACTCCATGAGTTATAGCAATCTTATACAAAGATTTATTTAACGCCCTAATAACCGTTCTAAGTTCTTTTTCTGAATAAGAGTCATTGTTTTCAGTAAGAATAATTCTTATACCCGGAGTTACTGAAGTTTTTTCCATCTCAAGTAAACTATAGCCCGCCTCTGTATTTACAGTTTCAACTGAATCCTTTATAGCATTATAGTATTTTTCTAAGTCTATCTTTTTAGTTACAGATTGCTCAGATTTTGTTGACAAATCAGATGATGATTCTGGTGGAACTGATTGATTTGGGCTTAAAGAATCTTTTTCTTCTAGCTTAGCTTCAAGAGCCATTAAGTATCTCTCGCTATTCTTCTCTACAACCTCAACAACAAATTTAGTTGTTTTTTCCCCCTCAAGTTGATCAGCAAGACTATTTGATACTTGTACTCTTATAAAAGAAAATTCTTTTATTTCAATTTCAGTAAAACCATCAATATACGGAGAAGTTCGCCATTCAGATCTTTTAGGAAGTTTTAAGGAAAAACGGTATTTTTGCCCTATTTTAGTTCTATCTTTAAGAAGATAATAATCCAGATTCTCCAATTCTTTATTTGTAGCATCAATTATGGCGTAATTGCTTGTGGCACTTGATGTAGAACTTTCCACAATAGTATTAGAAGAGACAACATTATCATTTGGTACATGATTATCTTTTATTTTTGATAAAATGATAGCGGTAAGAATAATCATAATCAAAAAAAGGAGGGCTGTAATTATAAACAGTTTCTCTTTAGACACTAAATACTTATTTAACTTTCTATTATTAACAATTTTAGAATGTTCTTCATTGTTGCGGGACATATTCCCAATCTCCTTCAATATTTAGAATAAATTTCATATACATTATATCATATAAATAGTTTAAATTTATAGGGACTTGAAAATATTATTATTAGTTAGATAAAAATAATAATTAAGACTGTTTAAATATCAGTAACACGTAGTTCATTCTTTATAATTGTTATTTTATATCTTTGTTTGGTCATGAAAATTTGTTCTATTCGTTAGAAAATCTTAAAATATAAATAACAACTAAAAAATTTCTTCAATATGAAATTCCTCCATAAAAAGACCGGATTGCTCCGATCTTTCAATAGTTCATATTCTCACATTCTGTTTTAAGAATGATTAAGGTTAGCTTCAAATGATTAAGCGACCTATTTCATACGATAAAAATCAATCACAAGACCAGCAGGGCCTTTAACTAGTAGAGACTCTGTTCCCCAATCAGTTACAGCTGGACCGTGTAAAATCTCGACACCAATTTCTTTCAATCGTTGGTAGTTCTGATTTAGATCCTCAACCTCGATGTGAAGAATGATTCCTGACTGAAAATTGTTCAAAGGAATCAAATGATTTTGGGACAACATGAGACAATGACTGCCAATCGTAAACTGAGCAAAACTGTCATCAACATAATCGGACTTTTTATCCAAAATACGCTCCAAGTCAGCACAGACTTGGGGGACATCTGAAACAATAATATCTAATTGATTTAAATTCATTTACTATCCTCCATAAAAAGACCGGATTACTCCGATCTTTTCAAGTTCTGCTCTAAGAAAATCAAAGAATAAAATCTACAAAGTTTACATTTGATTTTCGACGAGAGGAATTATTTGATTGCGCGTGATTGCAATCCTTCTTCTTCCAAGAAGAGGCGGAATGGTACGAGTTCTTCTGCTTCGTATTTTTCCTTGAAGGCTTTGATTGCTTCTTCTGAGTGTTGTTTTGGATCGAGTTCAAGTACTTCTACTGGAAGTGGACGGTGTTGAGAGATGCGAGCATCGATCACAACAGTTTTACCTTCTTTGTTCAATTTAACAGCTTCTGCAACAACTGCATCGATATCTTCGATACGGTCAACTGTAAATCCTACAGCACCTTGAGCTTCAGCGATTTTCGCGTAGTCCGCGTTAGGGAAGTCACAACCAAACAAGTGTTTGTTTGTGTCTTCGTATTTGTCCTTGATGAAGGCATATTTACCATTTGAGAAGACAACGTTGATAACTGGAAGGTCGTATTGAACGTTTGTGATCACGTCTGGGTAGCACATGTTGAATGCACCGTCACCCATGATGTTCCATACTTGGCGATCTGGATTGTCTTTCTTAGCAGCGATACCACCAGGAAGGGCAATACCCATTGTCGCAAAGAGTGGAGATGTACGCCACATGTTCTTAGGTGTCATGTGAAGGTGACGAGTAGATGTTTGAGTAGTGTCACCTACGTCGATTGAGTAGATAGCGTCTTGATCAGCATGTTTGTTGATTGCATTGTAAACTTGGTACAATTGCAATTCACCCTCGGTTTTACCTTCGAGTTTGTTCATGTAATCACGCCAGTTTTGGTTGTTCTTAACGTTTGCACGCCACCATGGAGTAGATTCTACTGGGTTTACTTTGTCAAGGATTGCTTTCGCTGCTTGACCTGCATCACCAAGGATAGAAGCATCAAGGGCATGACGTTTACCAAGTTTGTAAGGGTCAATATCAACTTGGATGAATTTTTCAGTGTTCTTGAAGGCTTCGTAAACTTCAGCAAATGGGAAGTTTGAACCAAGGAAAAGAACGGTGTCTGCTTCAAAGACCACTTCGTTGGCTGGTTTCCAACCAACACGGTAAGCAGAACCTGTCAAACCTTCGTAGTTCCATTCAAAGGCTTCAAAGTTTTTACCAGTTGTGATGATTGGTGCTTTGATTTTACGTGACAATTCAGTAATCACTTCACCTGCTTTAACACCACCGTAACCAGCATAGATAACTGGACGTTCAGCATTGTTCAAGATTTCAACTGCTTTGTCAATTTCAACTTCGTTCAAAGCAGGAGCGATGAATGAACGTTCGTATGAACCTGAACCGTAGTAAGAGTTTTCGTCGATTTCTTGGAAACCGAAGTTTACTGGGATTTCAACAACAGCTGGACCTTTTTTAGAAACTGCAGCACGGCAAGCTTCGTCGATTACTTTTGGCAATTGCTCAGCGTAAGCGACACGTTTGTTGTAAACAGCGATACCGTTGTACATTGGGTTTTGGTTCAATTCTTGGAAGGCATCCATGTTGAGTTCGTTAACTGGACGTGATCCAAGGATAGCAAGGAATGGAGTGTTATCCATAGCTGCATCGTAAACACCGTTAATCAAGTGAGTCGCACCTGGACCACCTGAACCAACAGCAACCCCGATTGAGCCGCCAAATTTAGCTTGCATGACCGCTGCAAGAGCACCTGTTTCTTCGTGGCGAACTTGCAAGAAACGGATATCTTTGTCTTCAGCCAAAGCGTCCATCAATGAGCTGAGTGTTCCTGATGGGATACCGTAGATTGTGTCTACGCCCCATGTTTTCAATACGTTGAGCATTGCTGCAGATGCAGTAATTTTCCCTTGAGTCATAATGATAACTCTCCTTCAAATATTTTTAAAACTTGATAAATCCGTTTTCATATACTAATTGGAAACGTTTCAGCAAATTTTTACTCTACTACTTTACCACATTTGTTTTGGGTATCCTAAGAATGTGCTCAGAAGTTTTTATTCTCTATTACAGTACAGTTTGAAAACGTTTTTCAGAACTGTTTTATAATAAAAAGCGAGCAAGCTCGCTTTTAGTCTATTTTACTAAAGTTTAGTAAGAGTGAACTAGTCAGAACAGATACAGAACTAAAGGCCATGGCTAGACCAGCCAGTTCTGGATTGAGAACGAGACCAATTCCTGAAAAGACTCCTGCTGCAATCGGAATGCCGGCGACATTGTAGATAAAGGCCCAGAAGAGGTTGAGCAGAATTCGATTAAAGGTTTTCTTACTCATGTCAAAGGCACGAACCACTCCTAGAAGGTTATTAGTTGTCAACACCAAATCTGCCGACTCAATGGCAATATCGGTTCCTGCACCCATGGCAATCCCGACATCCGCCACACTGAGAGCTGGCGCATCATTGATACCATCTCCGATAAAGGCTACTTTACCAGCCTGTTGCAGTTGATGGATTTCATGGGCTTTTTCTTCTGGCAAGACACCAGCAATAACCTCCTCAATGCCGATCTGATCTGCAATAGCACGCGCCACGCCAGCATTATCTCCTGTCAGCATAACTGTTCGGAGACCACGTTTTTTCAGCTGACTGATGGCAAGCTTGGCATTTTCTTTGGGAATATCTTGCAGGGCAAGCAAGCCTTTGATTTCATTGTCAACAGCCAAGTACACAACTGTCTTAGCTTCTTTTTCCAGTTCTTCTAGTTTTTCCTGATAAGCGGTCGAAATATCCATCCCACCTAGCATTTTAGCATTTCCAAGCAAGACTTGTTTCCCATTGATTTGCCCTGAAACACCTTTTCCATGCAAGGCTTGGAAATTTTCTACAGGTTGAAGCTCAAGTCCTGCTTCAGTCACTCGCTTGACAATAGCTTGAGCCAATGGGTGTTGAGAGGCTTCTTCTAAAGAGGCAGCTAAGCCAAGTACTTCTGTCTCGTCGCCAATGACATCAGTGACCACTGGTTTTCCTTCTGTCAAAGTCCCTGTCTTATCAAAGACGAGAGTTTGGACTTTCTGGATTTCCTGTAAGACGGTTCCATTCTTGAGGAGAACTCCCATCTTGGCACTCCGTCCTGTTCCCACCATGAGAGCCGTTGGTGTTGCGAGACCTAGGGCACAAGGGCAGGCGATAATCAAAACTGCCACCCCATAAAGAAGAGAAGACACAAAGCTAGCCCCAAGCAAGACAAACCAAATCCAAAAAGTCAGAATCGCTAAAATGACAACTGCTGGGACAAAAATTCCTGAAATCTTATCCGTCAAATCCTGAATCGGTGCACGGCTCGTTTGAGCTTTCTTCACAAAGTCCACAATCTGAGCCAAGACAGTCTCTGAACCAACTTTTTCTGCTTTAAAAATAAGAGTGCCGCTGTTATTGATGGTGGAGCCAATGACCGTATCTCCAACTGTTTTGTCTACTGGCAGACTCTCACCTGTCACCATGGATTCGTCAATACTGGAGACGCCTTCGACTACAACACCATCCACCGCAATCTTTTCACCGGGACGCACCCGAATCAGGTCTCCTACCTTGACTTGCTCCAAGGGAACTTGAACATAGCTATCCTCACGCAAGACTTCTGCTGTTTTAGCTTGCAAATCAAGTAATTTCTCCACAGCTTGGGAGGTATTTTTTCGCATTTTTTCCTCAAAAACGGCTCCCAAAAGAACGAAGAAGAGGATAAATCCAGCACTTTCAAAATAGACAGGAAGACCAGCAAAGAGGGCAACTAGACTATAGAGATAGGCCACTAGGGTTCCCAGAGCAACCAAGGTATCCATGTTGGCATTGTGCTTTTTAAAGCTGGCCCAAGCGCTCTGAATATAAGGACCGCCTGCCACAAGCATAATAGGCGTTGTAGCTAAAAAGGTACCCCAATGCATGACTGGATGACTGATAGTCCCTGTCAACATCCCAATCATGAGAATAACCAGCGGCACAGTAAAGATACTGGTAATCCAAAAACGTTGCAAAAGTGACAAAGATTTTCGCGTCTTCTCAACTACGGTATAACTCCCCTTTTGCATCTTCATACCACAAGAAAATTCATGTTGACCTAATTCTTGAGGTGTAAAACGAATGACTTTCTCCTCATCTACGCCGATTGGTTCCAAAATGCCTTCTTCTTCAAACAGAATTTCCTTGTAACAGTTTGAAGGAGTTGCTCGATGAAAGGTAATCTCAGCCGGAATCCCTTTTTGAAGCTGGATATGAGCTGGATGATAACCTTTTTCAGCTCGTATACGGATTTTTTGAATGCCATTTTCTAGGCTTGCTTTCACAATTTCAGTCATAATCTCCTCCTACTCTACAATCATCTTGCCGTGCATCATGTTCATACCACATGAAAAGCCAAACTCCCCA
Organism: Streptococcus sp. SR1; assembly: GCF_000526075.1. Taxonomy (NCBI): domain Bacteria; kingdom Bacillati; phylum Bacillota; class Bacilli; order Lactobacillales; family Streptococcaceae; genus Streptococcus; species Streptococcus sp. SR1. The sequence continues at coordinate 7,286 of NZ_JATR01000019.1, read as the reverse complement.
GCCTGCTCAGGCGTGATTTCCACTACATACTCCTCCCCCATAGGCAGGTCCGCATGCACACCAAAATCTGGAAAAACAATTTGATCCAGACAGGGTGAAGGGTCCTTGCGGTCAAAGACAATGCGGGCTGGCACTGATTTCTTGAGGATAATCAACTCAGGCGTATAGCCCCCTTTGACTTCCACTCGAATCTCTTGGTAGCCCTTTTTTTGCTGGGCCTTTTGTCCAGACTTTTCAGGCTTTTTGAAAAACCAAAACAAGATAAACGCAATAAGGGCAATACAAATAATGGTTACAATACTATTTAACATGACGTCTCCTTTACATACAATTACATTTTACTTCAGCAACTGCGCTAGTTTTTTTCTCAGAAATCACAGCTTCCAAATCTTCCAAGTCAGCCAAAGTGAAATCACATTCCACAATCAAATCAGCCAACAAGTTCTTAATCCTACGGGAACAAACCTTGTCTTTGATATCTTGGACAAGCAAGTATCGGCTTTGGTCTAGTGTTAAAAGGGCTGAATAAACAAAGGACTTGCCCTCTTTTTTCCTGGTCAGACACTCTTTCTCAACCAGACGAGCCAAAAGGGTCTGAACCGTGGACTTGGACCAGTCAAACCGCTCTGCCAGAACCCTGATCAAATCGCTACTGGTCTGCTCGCCCTGCATCCAGATAATCTTCATGACCTGCCATTCTGCATCTGAAATCTGCATAATCACACCTCCTAAATCTACATTTGTCGATTACAGTTATTAGTATACTTCGAAAATCTACATTTGTCAACTATAATTTTTATTTTTTTTTTGAAAAATAGAATTCTAATCATGTAACGAGAGATTTGCAGTCAAATTTTACTATATAAACTATAAAAATATGCTATACTGAAGAAAAAAGAAAACAACCACTAGGGGTGCGTAAAGCTGAGATTAACGACTGTTAGATCCCTTTGACTCAATCTAGGTAATGCTAGCTGATGGAAGTGGAAATGATAATGAGGACTACTTGTCTTCTATTACTTTCCTCAAACAGACTAGCTTGTTCTTGAGAATACAAACTTCAGTTGGTTGGGAGGTTTTAGATGACTTATTTACCCGTTGCTCTAACCATTGCTGGGACAGACCCTAGTGGCGGTGCTGGTATTATGGCTGATTTGAAGTCATTCCAAGCTAGAGATGTCTATGGAATGGCCGTTGTGACCAGTCTTGTCGCTCAAAATACCAGAGGCGTTCAATTAATCGAGCACGTCTCCAACCAAATGCTGGAAGCTCAATTGGATAGTGTCTTTTCGGATATCAAGCCTCAGGCTGTAAAAACAGGGATGTTGGCAACTACTGAGATCATGGAGATCATCCAACCCTATCTTAAAAAACTGGACTGTCCCTATGTGCTTGACCCTGTTATGGTCGCTACGAGTGGGGACACCCTGATTGATTCTAGTGCCAGAGACTACCTAAAAACAAATCTGCTTCCCCTTGCAACCATTATCACTCCGAATCTTCCTGAAGCAGAAGAGATTGTTGGTTTTTCGATTCATGACCCAGAAGACATGCAGCGTGCTGGTCGCCTGATTATAAAAGAATTTGGTCCTCAGTCTGTTGTTATCAAAGGTGGCCATCTGGAAGGTGGTGCCAAGGATTTCCTCTTTACCAAGGAGGAGCAATTTGTCTGGGAAAGTCCACGAATTCAAACCTGTCACACCCATGGTACCGGATGTACCTTTGCTGCTGTGATTACGGCTGAACTAGCCAAGGGCAGAAGCCTTTACCAGGCAGTCGATAAGGCCAAGGCCTTTATCACGAAAGCCATCCAAGACGCTCCTCAACTCGGACATGGTTCTGGCCCAGTCAACCATACAACTTTTAAAGATTAAGAAAAACTCTCTAGTTCCCAGTTTAAGGGAACTAGAGAGTTTTTGATTAGGAAATCATGTCATCCAGCTTTGTTAAAAAGGCTTGCGTTTTTGCCTCAATATCTTCTGCCTGCATCAAATCACGTACGACTGCTACTCCAGCTATACCCGTGCCGATAAGCTGGTCAATATTCTCTGACGTCAAGCCTCCGATAGCAACTACTGGAATGGCGACCGTTTGGCAAATGGTTTTCAAGGTTGAAATTAGGGTGATGGGTGCATTTTCCTTGGTCGTAGTCGGGAAAATGGCTCCTGTTCCCAAGTAATCCGCACCCGATGTTTCTGCTTCGAGAGCTCTTTTAACTGTTTTAGCAGTGACACCGAGGATTTTTTCCGAACCTAGTACTTTGCGGGCAACCGAAACTGGTAGTTCATCGTCGCCTATATGCAACCCAGCAGCATCGACTGCAAGACAGATATCCAACCGATCATCTATAATCAAGGGTACTTGGTAGGCATCTGTTATTTCCTTGACTTGTTTTGCCAGCTGATAGTATTGATTAGTGGTGAGATTTTTTTCTCGTAGTTGGATTATGGTAACACCTGAACGGCAAGCCGTCTCAACTTTTTCAAGAAAGCTTTCCAAGGAATCTTGGTAGCGATTGGTTACTAGATACAGTCTAAGTGCTTCTCTATTCATAAAAGTCTCCTTTGATGGCTTCTAGCCAGTCTTCGTCTCTTTTTAGGAGAGAGAGTTGATTGAGAACTTGGTAACGAAAATCTTCCAATCCCATTCCTTGAACAACTATTCTCTCAGCAGAGATATTGAAATAAGAAACTGCTAGGCACGAAGCTTCAAAGGCAGTCTTTCCTTGGCTGAGAAAAACGGCTGTCAAGGCTCCAACCAAGTCTCCTGTCCCTGTTATCCAGTCCAATTCTGCACAGCCATTTCCCAATATTGCAACCTGATTCTCCGAAACGATGAGATCCTTGGGTCCAGTGACTAGGAACGACATACCAGGATAAAGTTGACACCAGTCTTTCAAGACTTGAAGCAAATCCTCAGTTTCTTGATCTTTAGCACTAGCATCAACTCCCACTCCGTGGTGCTTTAAACCAACAAGACTTCGGATTTCCGACATATTTCCTTTAAGGACCGTGGGCTTGTATTCTAAAAGCTCTCTGACTAGCCCCTTACGAATGGTAGATGCTGCTAGGCCAACCGCATCTACTACCATTGGTAGAGAAGCTTGATTTGCATAAGAAGCTGCCATACGGATTGCTTTCTCCTTCTCAGCTGACAAATGCCCCAGATTGATAAAGAGAGCTTGGCTTTGTTTGGTAAAATCAAGGACCTCACGAGGGTCATCTGCCATGACAGGTTTAGATCCCAGGGCCAAAATACCATTAGCCAGCATCTCACAAGAAATCTCATTGGTAATACAGTGAATCAAGGAACTGGTTGCCAGAGGGAAAGGATTTGTCAATTTCTGCATCATTCTATCCTTTCTCCAAAGAAATATCCCTGCACTTTTTTAAAGAATTCCTGCTTGATCAAAAATCGAAAGGCAAGAAAAGCTATGGCTGTACCAATCAAGGTCGCTCCGAAAAATCGCGGAGTGTAGATAAACCAGCTGAGCTTAGCAGCCGATCCTGTAAAAAGTACCATAACAGGATAGGAAACAATGGATCCGATAATCCCTGTTCCCAAAATTTCTCCTAGGGCAGAGAAGTAAAATTTTCTACCAAACTTATAAAAGAGACCTGCGAGGAGGGCTCCAAAAGTAGCTCCTGTTAGGGCCAAAGGGGGAATGCCCTGAGTAGACATACGGATAAAGGCTGTGACTGTAGCCATGACCAAGGCATAAACAGGCCCCATCAAGATCCCTGCAAGAATGTTGACTACACTGGACATTGGTGCCATTCCTTCAATTCGAAAAATGGGTGTAAGAACTACGTCAAGGGCAATCATCATGGATAAAATGGTTAATTTGTGAACTTGAAGTTGGTGGTTTCTCATTTTCTATTTCTTCTCTTTTTCTAAGGACTGCAAATCACTCGTCCATGTTTGATGTTGGTAAGCCATCTCCCAAAACTTGGCTTCCATGTGGACACTTCTGTGGAAGGCCTCTAGCATTTTTTGTTTGTCCGTCTCGTCGCTTTCTCGATAGAGTTGATTCACCAGGGCTTCTTCCTCTTTAATCTGCTGTTCTAACTCATCGGTGATATAGGTTTCAATCCACTGTTGATAAAGAGGATTCGGGGATGGTTTGCGATTCAGTGCCTTGCCTAAATCATGGTATAGCCAAGGACATGGGAGCAAACTAGCAAAAGCAATGCCCAAGTTTGGCTCTGCAAACTGTCGATAAATATGAGAAATGTAATGGTAACAGGTTGGAGCGATTGGATGTTGCTCCATTTCCTGGTCGCTGATTCCTAATTCCTTGAAAAATTGTTGACGGATAAATAATTCACCCTCCACTAGACTCTGAGCATTTTGTTTCAAGAGTCTTTTCATCTCCTCGTTTGAAGTCTTATCAGCCAAGAGGTGATAGGCTTCTGAAAAAGACTTCAGATAATAGGCATCCTGAATCAAGTAATAGCGGAAAATAGTAGGTTCTAACGTTCCCTCTTGTAACTGTAAAACAAAGGGATGATGAAAGGAAGCCTGCCAAGCTTCCGTGGATAATTCCATCGCAATATCTGTAAATTCCATAATAACTCCTTTATAGAAATAAACTGGTTTGAAGCAATAAAAAGAAAAGTAGGTAGATCAATTTTGTCCTCTGAGAAATATAAAAAGTCCGATAGCGATTCTCCAACTGTGCATGCTCATCATATCCATGTGCAGACAGAGCTCTCAAGTAGAGATGGCGCCATCTAAAGACCGTCATCAGAACCTTGCTGTAAATCAAGGGCGACCAAACATGCAGTTTTTGGCCACGCAGTAAGCAAGCTTCCTTGAGGGACTTGATTTCCTGCTGAATGAGGGGAAAGGAATTGAATACCACAATCAAGGCATAGGCCCAAGAACGCGATAACCCCTTTTGAGCCAAGTACAAGAGAAGCTCTTTTAGGGAAATACTAGAAACAAAGACAAGACCAATACAAACCGTCACAAAAGCTCTCGTTCCAAGTATCACTGCCTGCGAAGCATCCCCATGTAACTGTACTGCCCAATAGTTAGCGAAGGATGGCAAAATGGCGAGCAGAATCATCCAAGCCAATACTTTAAATCGACGATAATAGAGCATAAAGAGGATGCAAAATGCGACTACTGAAAGATTAAGAGCAATCGAAGGAAGGAAAGATGTTTCCAAGGATAAAATTAGAAAGAAGAGGCTGATAACTGGTGTCTTAGTTGCTACTTTGATCATACTACCTCACCTCCCCTTGAGCATTCCTACTCAGAAAACTGAAAGGTTTGCTGATTATCACGTCTTTAATATGACGGAGCCCCTCACTAGTCATCTCGATCCAATAATCAACAACAGAGATCAAGGGATCTAAACGATGGCTAATGATCAAAAAACTTCTTCCCTGATTTCTATCCTCCACAATCCACTGACAAAAATAATGGCAGGCTCTATCATCCAAACCAGCAAATGGCTCATCTAGCAAGATCACAGAAGCCTTGCTGGTCAAGATGGTCAAAAGCTGAAGAATCTTTTGTTGGCCACCACTTAATTGATAGGGACTCTTATCAAGTGCCTGCTCAAGATCAAAGTATTGTAAAGCTTGGAGAATCCGCTGATTTCTTTCAGAGTCTGGACTATCTAATTGCAGTTCCTCTCTCAGACTGACTCGGATAAATTGCTTCTCAGCTTCCTGAACAACACCCGTCAGGTCACGATACAGGCTCTTTTTCTTTTTCAGGACTTTCCCCTTCCAAGTAATGCGCCCTTTATACTTTTGAAATTGAAGAATGGAGCGAAAGAGGGTTGATTTCCCGACACCATTATCACCCAAGATACAAGAAATTCCTTGGTAGAATGTAAAATCAGAAATGGAAAAGAGGGGGCGATGATCTAGCTCACAAGTCACACGATCCATATGGAATAGTTCTGGACTAGGAGCAACTTCCTTTGAAGCGACCAGTGTCATCTCAGAGGTAGGGATTTTATTTATTTCCCTTAGTTGCCCGTCTCTTAGCTCCACCATATGGTCAATGTAGGCTCCATAGTCCGTTAAATCATGATCGCACAAAATAATTGTCTTCCCATTAGAGGACAACTCTTTTAGAATCTCTAAGATCTCGATTCTGCTCTTGCGGTCAATGGAAGCGAAGGGCTCATCCAAGAGATAGACCCTAGGATTCATGGCAAAGAGAACAGCCAGCGCAGCTTTTTGCTTTTCCCCACCTGATAAGTGATGGATGGGACGGTGCAAGATTGCCTCGCAACGACATTGCCGGACCACCTCAGCTATTTTAGAATCAATTTCTTGAACAGGATGGCCGATATTCTCCAAGGTAAAAATCAGCTCCTCAAACAAATTCTCCATGGTAAATTGATGATTGGGATTTTGAAAGAGAATACCAACCGTCTGAACACGTTCAACGGTAGAAAGCTGACTGACTAGCCTTCCATCTATCAGCACTTGACCACTATAGGGAAGAGAACAGACTTGAGCAATGACTTGAAAGAGACTGGATTTTCCTGAACCACTGCTCCCAACTAACAAGGTAAAAGCTTGTGCATGAAAAGTAAAATCAATCGGCTCCGAAAAGATTGGTGACTGAATCCCCCGTAGTTCTAGCCACATCTACACCTTGCCTCCGGCCGCAAACTGATGGTAGAGTTTGACAATGGCACGAACCAAGATGGTACAGAAGAAAAAGACGGAAATAAAACGAACCACAAGCAAGGAAAGGACAAAAGGAAGGGAGAAGGCGTAGTAACCTAACTTAATGTATTCATAGACAAAGCTAAAAAGTGTAATCCCAATACTATTAGCAGTTAGAGAGAGCCAACTTTCATAGCGATTCTTGGTTACGAGAAAACCAAATTCACTTCCCAAGCCTTGAACCAAGCCAGACAATAGGGCACCTAGGCCGAATTGGCTACCATAAAGAACTTCAGCAAGCGCAGCGAGCACTTCTCCAATCGTCGCACTTCCGACTCTTGGAACAAAGATAGCCGCAATGGGCGCAGCCATACACCAGAGACCAAAGAGGATTTCATTGGCAAAGGCCTGTAAACCAAGAGGGGCTAAAATCAGAGTGAGGATATCAAACAGATAGCCTGAACCCACAAAAACGCCACCAAAAAAGATAGACAAGAAAGCAAGCAAGATAACATCTTTTAACTGCCATTTTTTCAACATAAAAAACTCCTTTTTTTAAAGAAAAGTGGGGCATTCAAGGAGAGCTACCAAAAAGCTTGCAGTCAAGCTTATCCTCTTTTGATAAACAAAAAAACTCCAATTACAAAC
>NZ_JATR01000018.1:0-15747 GCF_000526075.1 Streptococcus sp. SR1 | reverse complement strand
ATACAAGGACAAACTATACCATCTCAAAGAAGAGAACGGAGCAATGTCTTCAGAAGAACTTGTTAAAGTTGAAGGAGGCTGGTACTATGTCAATGAGGATGGCAGCCGTTCAGATAAACCAGCGCTTGATGTATTGCCTGATGGGCTAATTGTTACTACTAAATAATTTTTTTAAAATAAAGAAAGGAAATTTTCTAAAATATTGTTCTAATTGTTTCAACCGCAGGCTCAGGCTTGCGGTTTTTTTGTTTGCAATAATAAAAGCAGTGACCGAAACCACTGCTTTACCCTTATAAATTATTTTAGAATTCTAGTAAGTTATTGCTAACAACAGCTTCAAGAGCTAAAGATTTGCTTCCAGTATCTTCAAAATCAATAGTAATTGCATTGTCTTCAATTTTAACTACTTTACCAGTTCCAAACGATGGGTGTTTAACTGTTGAACCTACAATATCCTTGTGAGACTCAATCCATTCTTTGACTTTCTCATTTTCTTCCTGAGGCTGAAGAAGACCAGACTGTTTCATCAATTCGACTGCCTCAAAATATCCATCTACAAATGTCTGTTTGAAATCTGATACCATAGACAATTCTGAACGTTTTACAGGCTCACCCAAGCCTAACATTAGTTTAATAGCTTTCAAAATAACGTCATCAGAGACGTTGCGACTATCAAGCTGCCCACCAACTGCGTCACCATAAACACCGTAGAAATGGCCATCTTCCCCATCAATACCATAAATATCCATGATGTTACTTGTACCAAGATTGCAATAAACTGCTCCATCTTCATTTACAATAGCATACGATACATCGTTATTTTTAATTTCTTCAAGTAGTTGTTTTGCGTTTTCCATTTCTAGCTCCTCCGCATAATTTGTCAATTTGATAGCATTTTCTAAACTCATTTTTTCGATTGGTGTTTTTCCTGTGACCCATCTACTGATTGTAGTGTCACCAATTCCAGTAGCTTTAGAAATTCTATAAGCTGTTACAGCCTTTAGTAATTTTTGAATTTTGTTAAAATCTGCTTTACTCATTTTTTATTATCTCCTGAATACCAAGCAATAGCGATCGCCAAAATTGCTACAAATAAAATAATTTTCATCTTGATTTTTCTCTCACTTTCTTATAAAATGAAAGGTAAGGAGAGCTTTCGCTCTCTTACCCTTTAGCGATTATCTCTTCCTGCGTCTGCAAAACTTGGGAGCGATTTTCGCTTTTTTCTTTTGCTCTTTTAGCACTTGGTACCAAGAGCGACTCTCTTTTGAGATTGCTACTGCAATCCCTACCGCAACTGTGACCCTTGCAAGCCACTCGTCTAGGTTGTCCATTTGTATCACCTCCTTACATTATTTATTATACCGCATTATACTGCGTTAGTCAAGTCTTTTTTAACATTTTTTAAACTTTTTTTCAAAAAAATAGACCTTGTCCAGAGGTCGGGGAGTTGGAGGGGGAACCCTCCAAGATTGTTGATTTAATAAGATTTTATTTTACCTTTTTCATAATAATCTCCCTAAAGAAGCCACCCAATCAGGTGGCTTTTTTGTTTGAAAAAACTCCTTAGAAAAGACTGAGGAGAAAGAATCATGTTTTCTTTTTAAGTTGTTGATTTCGATACTGTCTAGGTGTTAAGTGATAGTGCTGCTTAAATTGACGGTTGAAGTTTGAAAGGTTGGTGAAACCGACTTGGCTTGCAATTTCTTGAATGCTGAGGTTGGTTTGGACGAGTTTCTCACAGGATTTTTCAAGACGTAACTGGAGCAGGTAGTCCATACAACTGGCTCCAGTATGTTGCTTGAAAATACTCATAAAGTGATTTTTACTATATCCAAATGTTGCAGCTAGTTGCTCAATATGAATGGGTTCTGCGTAGTGCTGTTCAAGGTAGCAAATCACTTCTTTTAGTTTTTGGTATTTTTGATAGGTATCATCTGTATAGTGTCGATTGACATATCGATACTTAAAGAGAAGATGAAGCAATTCGTATAGTTTAGATTTTATGAGTAGATCGTAGTATATGCCTTTTTCTTCAAGGATAGAAAAGAGGGAAAGAAGGCAGGATTGAATTTGATCATAGGCCTTATCGCCTGGTGATATTTGGGGAGTAAGGCAAAAGTGACCAGAGTGGAGGGGTTGGATATAGCGTTGGCTAAAACTGTCAATTTGACTTCTACCTAGGAAATCTAAATGGATACGAAAAACTGCTGAAATTTGTTCTTGATTTTCAATAGGGTAGATGGCGTGAGGAGACATTGGCTGAATTAAAAAAATATCACCTTCATGACTTTCAAAGCGCTCAGAGTTGATATAGAAGGTAGCAGTTCCTTTTTTGACATAGATTATCTCTAGTTCAGGATGCCAATGGTAGATTGTATTAGAAGATTGCTTGGATAGGATTTGTTTTTCAAAATCATATGGGAAGTCAGATGGGTTATCTCGTAAGAAACGTGAACGGTCTGCCATGGTAAATCCTCCCAATATTCTATTACTACTTTTATTATACCAAAAAAACTTCCTTATCTAGGAAGTTTTCGAGTTTTAAGCTTTCTTTTTCATATAAAAAATAGTAAGCATAAGTCCAATGAAGGCCAAAGCAATAGCAACATAAAAAGCTACACTATAATTTCCATTATTAGCCATTGCCATTTGAACAGCGACTTTGGGAGCGAAAAATGCTGCTAAAGAATATCCAGTGAAGACGATACCGTAGTTGACCCCTTGATTTGCAGGACCGTAATTTTCCATGACGATAGATGGGAAGACTCCCATAACACCACCAAAGCAGATACCAAGCCCAATAATTCCTAAGGTGAAGCCGAATTGACCAGGGACGATAGTTAGAGAGAATAAAGCTAGGACAATGACAGAATAGATAATCAATAAGGTCTTTGAACGGCCAATTTTATCAGAGAGTGATCCCCAGATAAAACGACCACTAGAGTTTGCAATGGAATAGAGAGAAACATAGAGAGCTGCAGTTCCTGCAGAGAGTCCAAACATTGATTGACCGATTGGCGATGCCTGAGAGGCAATCATCAAACCAGAAAAGGCGCCGACAAAGAACATGCTAATGATAATGTAAAACAGAGGGCTTCGTAGCATTTGTTTCCAGGTTTTATTAGTAGGTCCTTGCTTAGTTTGTATTGGAGCTTTCCAGCCTGCTGGTTGGTAGCCACTTGGAGCTGCCTTGATAAAGAAAATTGCACAGATGATAACAACAATATAGACTAGCCCAATTGTCCGAAAGGCAAAGAAGGCATCTTGTTGTTGAATGAGATTACTCGCAACTGGAGAAGCAATGACTGCAGCAAATCCCATGCCGCCTGTCAGAATTCCAGAGGCCAAGCCACGTTTATCAGGGAAGAGGCGAAGTGAATTGGAGAGGGCACCTGAATAGGCAAAACCTTGACCAAGTCCAGCCATTAATCCATAGGTCAAATAAAGCATGGCTGGTGAATTGGCATAGCCGGTTAAGTAAAATCCGCTAGCAAATAGGAGAGCGCCGAGGGCAATGGTCCATTTTACATAACCTTTGTCAACTAAATAACCTCCTAGAATCATGGGGATAGGGCCGATTGCAGAGTTGATAGCAAATGCTAACATAATATCAGACATGGACCAGCCTGTTGAACTGCTAAGTGGTCCGGCAAAAACAGAAAAGGAATAGACGGCACCTGTGCAAAGAAGAATGGCTGTAGACGCGACTAAAATCCGCCAACGATTGAATGTCTCTTTCATAAAAACATCCTCCTTAAATGTATATTTTTTCACCAAGACTATATCATAGTTAAGGAAGCTGGTCAATAGTTTAAGAAGATATTTTGTTAATTTTTTCACGAACTTGTACTAAAGTACGATAATCTGATAGAATAACACGGTCTTTATTATCAAGGATTTACAAGATTTTCTAAAGTAGTATAATGAAAGTAGATTAAATAAATGAAAGGGGTACCAAGATGAAACTAGTTGCTATCGTTGGAACCAATTCAGATCGCTCAACCAATCGGAAACTCTTGAAATTTATGCAAAAGCACTTTTCGGATAAAACCGACATTGAGATATTGGAAATCAAACAATTGCCAGCATTTAACGAACCTGAGGACAAGCAAGCGCCAGCTGAAGTTCAAGCTTTTTCAGAAAAAATTCTTGCCGCAGATGGTGTGATTATTTCAACACCTGAGTATGACCACACGATACCAGCACCTTTGGCCTCTGCTTTGGAGTGGATTGCTTATACCAGTCGTGCTTTGGTTAACAAACCAACGATGATTGTTGGTGCTTCTCTCGGTTTGCTAGGAACATCTAGAGCGCAGGCACATTTACGTCAGATTTTAGATGCGCCGGAGCTTAAAGCGAGAGTTATGCCTGGTACAGAGTTCTTTCTAGGTCATTCTGAGCAAGTCCTAGATGATGAGTGTCATTTGAACAATCCTGAAAAGGTTGCAGAACTAGAAGAACATTTTTCAGAGTTTCAAAATTTTGTTGAATTAACAAAAGCTTTAGTCAAACCAGAAGATACAAATCGTAAAAAATCATTCATCTGGGAAGAATGGTTAAAAGCCTAGGGAATTAATGAAAGGAGAAGAGTCAATGAAATTAGTAGCTATTGTTGGGACTAATGCAAAAAAATCCTATAATCGCAACCTGTTGCAATTTATGAAAAGACATTTTGCTCAGAAAGCGGATATTGAGATTTTAGAAATAAAAGATGTACCGATGTTCAATGAAACAGATGATCAAACAGATACACCTATTATTCAGAAGTTTAATCAAGCTATTTCAGAAGCTGATGGTGTCATTATCTCGACACCCGAGCACAATCATACGATTCCATCAAGTTTGAATAGCTTGCTCGAGTGGTTGTCTTTTAACATTCATCCACTAGACGGAAAGCCGACAATGATTGTCGGAGCTTCCTATGATATTCAAGGTTCTTCACGTGCCCAACTTCATCTTCGTCAGATTCTTGATGCTCCTGGAGTAAATGCAACAGTTATGCCAGGCAGTGAGTTTTTACTTGGTAGAGCGCATCGAGCATTTGATGATAATGGAAATTTAATTGAGGAGCGAACTGTAGATTTCCTAGATAGTTGTTTTTATCGCTTCCTTCGCTTTGTATCCGTTGCAAACCAACTAAATCTTCCTGAAGAAGTTCGATTTGAACCGGGGACTTATCATGTTACAACGGAAGGCCATAATGGTAAATTACCAATGGATGTAACGGTTTCTGAGGACCGTATTGAAAAAATCGAAATCGATTCTTCTGGGGAATCTTCAGGAATTGCAGATATTGTCTTTACGCGTATTCCAGTAGAAATCATTGAGGGTCAGACCTTAAATGTTGATGCGGTGTCAGGAGCATCTGTAACTTCAAATGGTGTCTTGGACGGAGTTGCGCGTGCGGTCAAACAAGCCGGTGCAAATCCAGATGTTCTACGCAAACGTTCCAAAGCTCCATCTGCCTTGGATAAAGAAGATAAAACCTATCAAGCAGACGTTGTCATCGTCGGAGGTGGAGGAGCTGGTTTAGCTGCGGCTGCTGCAGTCTTACAAGCTGGTAAGAAGCCGATTATTGTTGAGAAATTCCCAGCAATTGGAGGAAATACTGTTCGTGCAGGTGGTCCAATGAATGCACCAGATCCAGCATGGCAAGGAACCTTCGCAGCTCATCCAGGTGAGGCACATACGCTTCAAGAATTGATTGCGACAGATGAATCAACGATTGACTCAGAATATCTAGAGGACTTTAGAGCCTTGAAAGTTGAGGTTGAGCAGTATTTGCAGGACCCGAGCTATTTGTTTGACTCTACCTTACTTTACCGTATCCAAACCTATATCGGTGGGAAACGAAAAGATTTACAAGGAAATGAAATTCATGGCCAATATAATTTAGTATCTGTCCTAACTGAGCGAGCCCTAGAGTCTGTTCGTTGGTTGGAAGACATCGGCGTTGAATTTGTTCGTAGCGAAGTGACAATGCCAGTTGGAGCCCTTTGGCGTCGTGGCCATAAGCCGGTTCAACCAATGGGGTATGCCTTTATATCTGTCCTACAAAAATATGTTCTAGAACATGGTGGCAAGATCTTGACTGACTCTCCAGTTAAAGAATTGCTTGTAAAAGACGGGGCTGTCAAGGGTGTCAGAGCAGAAGGTCGAAACGGTCAAACCATCATTGTCAATGCAGATGCTGTTGTTCTAGCTTCTGGAGGATTTGGTGCCAATACCAAGATGCTACAAAAATACAATACCTACTGGACTGAAATTGCAGATGATATTGCCACATCTAATACACCAGCTGTAACAGGAGATGGTATTCTTTTAGGGCAAAGTGTAGGTGCAGATCTAGTGGGTATGGGCTTTAGTCAAATGATGCCAGTATCCGATCCAGTGACAGGAGCACTCTTCTCAGGACTTCAAGTTCCTCCAGCAAACTTCATCATGGTAAATACTGAAGGGAAGCGCTTTGTAGATGAGTACGGTAGCCGAGACAAGCTATCTCAAGCGGCGATTGATAATGGAGGCTTGTTCTATCTAATTGCAGATGAACGTATCAAGGCAACAGCCTACAACACTAGCCAAGAAAAAATCGATGCCCAAGTCAAAGCAGGCACTCTCTATCGTGCAGATACGATAGAAGAGTTGGCGGTTCAGATTGGTATGGCCCCACAAGTTCTAGTGGAAACGATAAAGAATTACAATTCCTATGTTGATGCAGGCTTTGACCCTGAATTTAATAAAGGTAGTTTTGATCTCAAGTGCGAGGTTGCGCCATTTTACGCAACACCGAGAAAACCGGCCGTTCACCATACAATGGGTGGACTCAAGATTGATACTTCAACACACGTTTTGAATGAAAACGGTCAGATTATCCCTGGTTTGTATGCTGCCGGAGAAGTCGCAGGTGGACTCCATGCAGGTAACCGTCTAGGAGGAAATTCGCTTACGGATATCTTTACTTTTGGACGTATTGCAGGTCAAACAGCTGTTAAAGAAAATTGTTAGTGATTGATTTAAAAATTAAGGGAATTTTAAGTCTCCTTGTGTATTATATAATCATTAATAAAGACCTCCTAATACTCTTCGAAAATCTCATCAATCTTCGTTAGAGTCGACTTAGCTAACTATAGTTATGCTTGCGTCTATCTGCCTAGTCTGATTTCGATTTTCATTGAGTACCCTTTATTTAATGAAATCCTAAACTTTTCTTTTTCATAATAATCTCCCTAAAGAGGCCACCCAATCAGGTGGCTTTTTTGTTTGTGGCTTGGATTTTTGATATAATAGAGCCATGAGTAGAATTTTAGATAATGAAATCATGGGGGATGAGGAGTTGGTCGAACGTACGCTCCGTCCTCAGTATTTACGTGAATATATTGGGCAGGACAAGGTCAAGGATCAGCTTCAAATCTTTATTGAGGCAGCAAAAATGCGTGATGAGGCGCTGGACCATGTTCTTTTATTTGGTCCTCCAGGTCTCGGGAAAACAACCATGGCCTTTGTTATTGCCAATGAACTGGGAGTCAATCTCAAGCAAACGTCTGGTCCTGTCATTGAAAAAGCGGGTGATCTGGTAGCGATTTTGAATGATTTGGAGCCTGGAGACGTTCTCTTTATTGACGAGATTCATCGCTTACCCATGTCGGTGGAAGAGGTGCTCTATAGTGCCATGGAGGACTTCTACATTGATATCATGATTGGGGCTGGTGAAGGCAGTCGCAGTGTTCATTTGGATTTGCCACCATTCACCTTGATTGGTGCAACGACCCGTACGGGGATGCTCTCAAATCCTCTACGGGCACGTTTTGGGATTACAGGCCATATGGAATACTATGCCCACGCTGACTTGACGGAGATTGTTGAGCGGACGGCAGATATTTTTGAAATGGAAATTACCCATGAGGCAGCTGCTGAGCTGGCCTTGCGTAGTCGGGGAACTCCTCGTATCGCCAATCGTCTCCTTAAGCGCGTGCGCGACTTTGCCCAGATTATGGGAAATGGGATTATCGATGATGTGATTACCGATAAGGCATTAACCATGCTAGATGTTGACCATGAAGGCTTGGACTATGTGGATCAAAAGATTCTTCGTACCATGATTGAGATGTACGGTGGTGGTCCTGTCGGTTTAGGAACTCTTTCTGTTAATATTGCCGAGGAGCGTGAGACGGTCGAAGATATGTACGAACCCTACCTCATCCAAAAAGGCTTTATCATGCGAACTCGTTCTGGACGGGTGGCGACAGCTAAGGCATATGAGCATTTAGGCTATGAATACAGTGAAAAATAAACAAGATATTCTAGATGCTTTCAGAGAAAATCCGGATATGATGACCATTCTGACCATCATTCGTGACCTTGGTCTGAAAGACTCTTGGTTGGCAGCGGGTTCTGTCAGGAATTTCATTTGGAATCTCTTGTCAGACAAATCGCCTTTTGACTGTGAAACGGATGTGGATGTGATTTTCTTTGATCCAGATGTTTCTTATGGGGAAACAGTATCCCTAGAGAACAAGCTGAGAGAAGATTTCCCTCAGTATCAGTGGGAGTTGAAAAATCAGGTCTATATGCATCTGCACAGTCCCCACACAGCTCCCTATACCAGTTCTTGTGATGCTATGAGTAAATATCCTGAGCGTTGTACGGCGATAGGCCTTCGCTTGCATGACGATGCAACTTTAGAGTTCTTTGCGCCTTATGGTTTAGAGGATATTTTTAACTTTCACGTATCCCCAACTCCTCATTTTTTAGAGAATGAGGACCGAATGAAGCTCTATCAGGAACGCTTGTCCAAGAAAAATTGGCAAGAAAAATGGGAAAATCTCACTTTTTCAAAAAACTTAAGAAAAGTTTAAGTTAGGAACGGTATACTAAGTCCATAAGTTAAGAGAAACTTAACTTAAACTCCTAAAACTTTTTCATAATAATCTCCCTATAAAATAAAGTCGCCCAATCAGGCGGCTTATTTTTTGTTACTTACAAGTAATGATAGTAACTTAGCAATAGAAGAAAATAGGGAAGTATGGTATAATAAAACGATAGATTTTTGAATAGGAATAAGATCATGTTTGGATTTTTTAAGAAAGATAAAGCTGCAGAAGTAGAGGTTCCAATACAGGTTCCTAATCATATTGGCATCATCATGGATGGGAATGGTCGCTGGGCTAAAAGACGCATGCAACCACGAGTTTTTGGTCATAAGGCGGGGATGGAAGCCCTTCAAAAGGTGACCAAGGTGGCCAACAAGCTGGGCGTTAAGGTCATCACGGTTTATGCCTTTTCAACGGAAAATTGGACGCGTCCGGATCAGGAAGTCAAGTTTATCATGAACTTACCAGTCGAGTTTTATGATAACTATGTTCCTGAATTGCATGCAAATAATGTTAAAATTCAGATGATTGGGGAGACGGACCGTCTGCCTAAGCCGACTTTTGAAGCTTTGACAAAAGCAGAGGAATTGACTAAGAACAATACGGGTTTGATTCTCAATTTTGCTCTTAACTATGGTGGACGTGCTGAGATTACACAGGCTGTTAAGCTGATTTCTCAGGATGTTTTAGATGCGAAAATCAATCCGGGTGATATCACAGAGGAATTGATTGGCAACTATCTCTTCACCCAACATTTGCCTAAGGATGTGCGAGATCCGGACTTGATTATTCGTACCAGTGGAGAATTACGCTTGAGCAATTTCCTTCCATGGCAGGGAGCCTATAGTGAGCTCTATTTTACGGATACCCTGTGGCCTGATTTTGACGAGGCAGCCTTGCAGGAAGCAATTCTTGCCTACAATCGTCGTCATCGCCGATTTGGAGGAGTTTAGGAGAAAATATGACCAAGGATTTACAAGAGAGAACACTGTTTGCTGGACTGGCTCTGCTTATCTTCCTTCCCGTCTTGTTTGTTGGCGGGCTCTTGTTGCAGATAGGAATTGGCTTGATAGCTATGCTGGCTGTTCATGAGCTTCTGCATATGAAGGGACTAAAGACTATGACCATTGAGGGCACCTTGACCCTCCTTGCAACCTTTGCACTCACAATCCCCTTAGAAAATTACCTAACTTTTTTGCCGGTTGATGGCAATGTAGTTGCCTACAGTGTTTTGATTACAATTATGTTAGGAACGACTGTTTTCAGTAAAAACTATACGATTGAAGATGCTGCCTTTCCGATTGCTGTGAGTTTCTATGTTGGTTTTGGCTTCAATGCCTTACTAGACGCTCGTATAGCTGGATTTGATAAGGTTCTTCTGGCTCTCTTTATCGTTTGGGCAACAGATAGTGCAGCTTATCTGATAGGGATGAATTTTGGTAAGCATAAGTTGGCTCCGAGAGTTTCTCCCAATAAGAGCATTGAGGGCTTTATCGGAGGTATTCTAGGTGCGGTACTGGTAACAGCAATCTTCATGCTTTTAGACAGCACAGTTGCTTTGCCTTATGGAATTTATAGAATGAGCCTCTTTGCCGTCTTCTTCAGTGTGGCAGGTCAGTTTGGTGACTTGATTGAGAGTGCTATGAAACGCCATTTCGGTGTCAAGGATTCAGGGAAATTTATCCCGGGGCATGGTGGTGTGTTGGATCGTTTTGACAGTATGCTAGTTGTTTTTCCTATCATGCACTTGTTTGGCCTCTTCTAAAGAAAGGAATATTGAATGATTGGATTGCTAACCTTTATCCTCGTTTTTGGGATTATCGTAGTGGTGCATGAGTTTGGACATTTTTATTTTGCCAAGAAATCGGGCATTCTAGTTCGTGAATTTGCCATTGGTATGGGGCCCAAGATTTTTTCCCATATCGGCAAGGATGGCACTGCTTATACCATTCGAATCCTTCCTCTAGGAGGCTATGTTCGTATGGCAGGCTGGGGTGATGATGCGACGGAAATCAAGACAGGAACTCCAGTCAGTTTAACACTTGCCGACGATGGCAAGGTCAAACGGGTCAACCTCTCAGGGAAGAAACTGGATCAAACGGCTCTTCCTATGCAGGTAACCCAGTTTGACTTTGAAGACAAGCTCTTTATCAAGGGTTTGGTCCTGGAAGAAGAAAAGATTTTTGTAGTGGATCATGATGCGACGGTTGTTGAAGAAGATGGAACCGAAGTGCGCATCGCTCCTCTGGATGTACAGTATCAAAATGCTTCTATCTGGGGCAAGCTCATCACCAACTTTGCAGGTCCTATGAATAACTTTATCTTAGGTGTTGTTGTTTTTTGGATCTTGATCTTTTTGCAGGGCGGTGTTAGAGATACTCAGACAAATCTCTTTCACGTCATGCCAGAGGGAGCTTTGGCTAAGGTGGGTGTAGCTGAGACAGCTCAAATTACTAAGGTCGGCTCGCATGAGGTTAAAAATTGGCAAGACTTAACTCAGGCTGTGGAAGCAGATACCAAGGATAAGACCGCTCCGACCTTGGATGTGACCATTTCTGAAAATGGTAGCGAAAAACAAGTAACTGTGACTCCAGAAGAGAATCAAGGACGTTACATTCTCGGGGTTCAACCGGGAGTCAAGTCAGACTTTCTATCCATGTTTGTTGGTGGCTTTACAACCGCTGCTGACTCAGGACTTCGCATCCTTTCGGCTCTGAAAAACTTGATTTTCCATCCAGATTTGAACAAACTCGGTGGTCCCGTTGCCATCTTTAAAGCAAGTAGCGATGCTGCTAAAAATGGAATTGAGAATGTCCTCTATTTCCTAGCCATGATTTCCATCAATATCGGGATTTTTAACTTGATTCCTATCCCGGCTTTGGATGGTGGAAAGATTGTGCTCAATATCCTAGAGGCTATCCGCCGGAAACCCCTTAAACAAGAAATTGAAACCTATGTCACCATGGCTGGTGTAGTTATCATGGTTGTCTTGATGCTAGCTGTGACCTGGAATGACATTATGCGACTCTTCTTTTAGATAATCGAGGAATATTATGAAACAAAGTAAAATGCTAATCCCAACGCTTCGCGAAATGCCAAGCGATGCTCAAGTTATCAGCCATGCCCTTATGTTGCGTGCTGGTTATGTTCGTCAAGTCTCTGCTGGTGTTTATTCTTACCTACCACTCGCTAACCGTGTGATTGAAAAGGCTAAGAATATCATGCGCCAAGAGTTTGACAAGATTGGTGCGGTGGAGATGTTGGCTCCTGCCCTTCTCAGTGCCGATCTTTGGCGTGAATCAGGTCGTTATGAAACCTATGGTGAAGACCTTTATAAACTGAAAAATCGTGAAAAGTCAGACTTTATCCTAGGTCCGACACACGAAGAAACTTTTACGGCTATTGTTCGTGACTCTGTGAAATCTTACAAGCAATTGCCACTCAACCTTTACCAAATCCAACCGAAATACCGTGATGAAAAACGTCCACGTAACGGACTTCTCCGTACGCGTGAATTTATCATGAAAGATGGATATAGTTTCCATGCTAATTACGATAGTTTGGATGTGACTTATGACGAGTACAAGGCGGCCTATGAACGAATTTTCACTCGTAGTGGTTTGGATTTCAAGGCTATCATCGGTGACGGTGGTGCCATGGGTGGTAAGGATAGCCAAGAATTTATGGCCATCACTCCTGCTCGTACAGACCTCGACCGCTGGGTTGTCTTAGATAAGTCAGTTGCCTCATTTGATGAAATTCCTGCAGAAGTGCAAGAAGAAATCAAGGCAGAATTGCTAAAATGGATGGTTTCTGGTGAAGACACCATTGCCTACTCAAGTGAGTCTAGCTATGCAGCTAACTTAGAAATGGCAACAAACGAGTACAAACCAAGCAACCGTGTCGTTGCGGAAGAAGAAGTGACTCGCGTCGAAACTCCAGATGTTAAATCCATCGATGAAGTGGCAGCCTTCCTTAACGTGCCAGAAGAGCAAACGATTAAAACTCTCTTTTACATGGCAGATGGTGAGCTTGTTGCAGCCCTTCTAGTTGGAAATGACCAACTCAATGAAGTCAAGTTGAAAAACCACTTGGGTGCAGATTTCTTTGATGTTGCGAGCGAGGAAGAAGTAGCAAATGTTATCACAGCTGGCTTTGGTTCGCTTGGTCCAGTTGGTTTGCCAGAAAATGTGAAAATCATTGCAGACCGTAAGGTACAAGATGTTCGCAATGCTGTTGTGGGGGCTAACGAAGATGGCTACCACTTGACAGGTGTGAACCCAGGTCGTGACTTTACTGCAGAATATGTGGACATTCGCGAAGTTCGTGAGGGTGAAATTTCCCCAGACGGACAAGGTGTTCTTAACTTTGCCCGTGGTATCGAGATTGGTCATATTTTCAAACTCGGAACTCGCTACTCAGCAAGCATGGGAGCAGATGTCTTGGATGAAAATGGTCGTGCTGTGCCAATCATCATGGGGTGTTACGGTATCGGTGTTAGCCGTCTCCTCTCAGCCGTTATAGAGCAACATGCTCGCCTCTTTGTTAACAAAACGCCAAAAGGTGAATACCGTTACGCTTGGGGGGTTAACTTCCCTAAAGAATTGGCACCATTTGATGTGCACTTGATCACTGTCAATGTCAAAGATGAAGAAGCGCAAGCCTTAACAGAAAAATTGGAATCCAACTTGATGGGAGCTGGTTACGAAGTCTTGACAGATGACCGTAACGAACGTGTCGGAGTCAAATTCAGCGATAGCGACTTAATTGGTCTGCCAATCCGTATTACTGTCGGGAAAAAAGCAGCCGATGGCATTGTAGAAGTTAAGATTAAAGCAACTGGTGACACCATCGAAGTTCATGCAGACAACTTGCTTGAAACGCTTGAAATCCTCAGCAAGAAATAAAAACTATAATCAGAAGAAAAACAAGGCAAAAATGTAACTAGTTTTTACCTTGTTTTTTCTATATAATGGGGAAAATGAGTAAACGAAGAGGTATAACAATGCTAAAATTTCCAAAGGATTTTGTTTGGGGTTCCTCCACTTCTGGACCACAGACAGAAGGACGAGTTCTTGGTGATGGTAAAGGAAATAATCTCTGGGATTATTGGTATCAGGTGGAACCCAATCGCTACTACAATGGGATTGGACCTGACAAAACATCGACTTTCTATGAAAACTGGGAAAAGGATATTGAGCTTTTGGTAGAGACTGGTCATACAGCTTTCCGAACTTCTATCCAGTGGTCTCGTATTTTCCCACAGGGCCGTGGAGAGGTCAATCCGAAAGGGGTGGCTTTCTACCGTCAGGTCTTTGAAGCTATTAAGGCCAAGGGGATTCGCCTCTTAGTCAATCTCTATCACTTCGACCTGCCATTTGCCCTCCAAGAAGACGGCGATGGTTGGGAAAATAAGGCAACTGTCAAGGCTTATGAAGACTATGCTCGTTTTTGTTTTGAGACTTACGGTGACTTGGTAGATCAATGGATTACTTTTAACGAGCCCATCGTCCCTGTAGAGTTTGGCTATTTTTACGATGCCCACTATCCTCACAAGGTGGATGCCCAAGCAGCGGTTAAGGTAGCCTATCACACACAACTGGCTAGTAGTCTTGCGGTTAAGGCCTGTCATGAGATTTTGCCTGATTCCAAGATTGGGATTGTCCTTAACTTGACACCAGCTTACCCACGTAGCCAGCATCCTGCGGATGTCAAGGCTGCGCGCATTGCCGACCTCTTCCAAGCTCAATCTTTCCTAGATCCGTCTGTACTGGGAGCTTATCCAGAAGAATTAGTAGAGATTTTAGCTGAGCATGATTTACTACCAGATTCTACAGCAGAAGAGTTGGAGCTCATTCGCGAGAATACAGTTGATTTCCTTGGAGTCAACTACTACCAACCTTTGCGCGTTATGGCGCCACGTTTTGCTAAGCATCCAGACAGTCCACTCTTGCCAGAACATTTTTATGAGCCTTATATTATGCCTGGCCGTAAAATCAATCCCCACCGTGGTTGGGAAATTTATGAGCAAGGGATTTATGATATCGCCCAAAATATCAAGGAAAATTATGCTAATATTGAGTGGATGTTGACAGAGAATGGCATGGGTGTTGAAGGTGAAGATAAATTCCGTGTGAATGGCATGATTCAGGACGACTATCGTATTGACTTTGTCAAAGGACATCTGCGTGAACTTCACCGTGCCATTGAAGACGGAGCCAATTGTAAGGGTTACCTAATCTGGACCTTTATTGATTGCTGGTCATGGCTCAACAGCTATAAAAATCGCTACGGTCTGGTTGAGCTTGACTTGGAAACACAAGAACGCCGTCTGAAGAAATCAGGGCACTGGTTCAAGGAACTCAGCGATCATAATGGATTTTAAAAATAAAAAGAGTGAGATGTGTACTGACCCCAAAAAGTTAGACAAATAATTATTGAAAGGATTTAGTTCTGTACTGCACAGGACTAAGTCCTTTTAGTTTGACTTTAATTCTTTTATTGTTGTAGTAATTGATATAGTCTACAATGGCTTGTTCCAATTGCTTAAGCGACTGAAACGACTTCTCATAGCCGTAAAACATTTCGGATTTCAAAATGCCAAAGAAGGACTCCATCATCCCATTGTCTGGGCTGTTGCCCTTGCGGGACATAGATGCTTGAATTCCCTTACTCTCTAGGAACCGATGATAAGAATCGTGTTGGTATTGCCAGCCTTGATCGCTATGGAGAATTGTATTTTCGTAATGCTCCTCTGTGAATGCCTGTTCTAACATCGTTTGTACTTGTTCTAAATTAGGCGAACAAGAAAGATTAAAAGCAATAATTTCGCTGTTAAAGCCATCTAAAACTGGTGATAAGTAAAGCTCTGCGT
>NZ_JATR01000017.1:0-40619 GCF_000526075.1 Streptococcus sp. SR1 | reverse complement strand
AAAGCATCTAACACAGCAGTAGTTGCAGGACTTGCTTTGATGGCAGTGACTGGTGGATTGTACTTTGTAAGCCGTAAAAATAAATAATCTCTAGATGAGAGTTGATTTTCAGTTAGTTCTTAGGAAGTAATTGGAAAGGAAATAGTCCAGAACACTTGTTCTGGACTATTCTTTTATCTTGAAAAATATGGAAGGCTTTTCAATCGTTCTAGTAGAGGGCGACCAATAAAACTAATGGCAATAATCTTACCAAGGTCAGGGAGGATAAAGGGAAGGACACCAACAGCGAGTGCCTTGTCGAATGGCATCCCAGCAAGGAAGTGGAGGCTGAGAATTCCTCCGACAAAGACGAGGGAATCGCCCAAGAGGTTGGCTAGGAAAATACGAATATAGCCACTATTTTGATGGATGAGATAGGATGTAAGTCCAGCATAGACAAGGTCAAACCAAAGATAGCCTGCACTTGGACCGACTAAAACGTGAAATCCTGCACCTCCCCCTGCAAAGACAGGTAAACCAATGGCACCCAGCAGGAGATAGAGAGCTACAGATAGGACGGCTTCCCTAGGTCTAAAAACAGTAGCAATCAGACCGATCGCAAAGTTTTGTAGAGTGAAGGGTACAGGACCGATAGGGAGACTGATTTGTGCCAATACGGCGATGAGAGCAGCACCGATAGCGGGGATAGCATAGATATGAGCTTTTTTCAAAACTGTTAACCTCTTTTCAAAATTATAGTAACTATTATACTAATTCAGAAAGAAAAGTCAACCTATTTTTAAAAACAAGGTAACAATTTTGTAACAGCCGATTTTGCAAGTAAAAAGAGACCTCTTGAGGTCTCTTGCGATAATTAGCGCATGGTCACAAATTCTTCTGAAGCGGTTGGGTGGATAGCTACTGTAGCATCAAAGTCCGCCTTGGTTGCACCCATCTTGATGGCAACAGCGAATCCCTGAATCATCTCATCCACTCCGTAACCAAGTCCGTGTAGTCCAACAACTTTTTCGTCAGCACCGGTGGTGATGAGTTTGAAGCGAGACTCTTGACGATGGTTTGTAACGGCTGAGTACATGGATGCAAAGCTTGACTTGTAGACTTTGATGTTATCTTGGCCGTATTCTTTTATAGCTTGATCCTCAGTTAAACCAACGGTTCCGATTGCTGGGTGGGAGAAGACAACTGTAGGGATAGTCGTGTAGTCCATCTTGGCATTTGTTTTCCCGTTGAAAAGGCGTTCAGATAGGGTACGTCCTGCCTTGATGGCTACTGGGGTCAGTTCCTTCTCACCAGTCACATCTCCAAGAGCATAGATGCCATCTACAACTGTATTCTGATACTCATCCACTTGGATAAATCCACGTTGGTTGAGTGTAACGCCAGCCTTTTCTAACTCTAGACCGTCTACATTTGGACGGCGACCGGTAGCCCAGATAACTTGGCTGGCAGTGTGACTAGAACCGTCTTCGAAATAAATGGTAATACCTTGCTCCGTTTCTTCGAGCTTGACGGGTACCTTATGTGTGTGCAAAGGTAGACCTGTTTTTTCCATTTCATTGACAAGTCCTTCAACGATATAGCTGTCAAAACTACGCAAGGGACGATCACGACGGACAAACAAATCCGTTTTTACTCCTAGCGCGTGGAGAACACCTGCTAATTCAACAGCGATATAACCAGCTCCAAGAATCGCAACGGAGTCAGGAAGTTGCTCCCAAGCAAAGACATCGTCTGAGCTGCCACCGAGTTCAGATCCAGGAATAGTTGGGATGCTTGGACGAGCCCCAGTCGCAATCACGATATGTTTGGCACGAATCAATTCACCATTGACGCTGACTGTGTGGGAATCAACGAAATGAGCACGACCTTCAATCAAATCAACACCGTTGCGCTTGAAACTTCCATCATAAGACGAGCGAGCACGGTCGATGTAGGCTTCACGGTTTTGACGAAGTTTAGCAAAATCAAATTGAACATCTGAACTTGTAAAACCATAGTCAGGGCCGTAGTGGTGGAAGCTTTCAGCGATTTGCGCTCCATACCACATGATTTTTTTAGGAACACAGCCGACATTGACGCAGGTTCCACCTAATTTTTTCTCTTCGATAACAGCTGCTTTAGCCCCGTGTTCACCAGCGCGGTTCATAGTGGCAATGCCGCCGCTTCCTCCACCGATGGTGATGATATCATATTCTCTCATAGAAAACTCCTTATAGCTTTGATAGTCATATTCTATCGTTTTTATTTTTTGAATGCAAAAATCTGCTACGGTAAAAAAATTATAAAAACGCTTGCCAAATTCAAAAAGATATTGTATTATATATCTAGCACAATAATCCAATAAACGAATACCGAACAAAATAATGATCCTGAATTGTCATTGTTTCCATCTGAACTGTCATTGTTTGGGCTTGGTGTTTCTGATATAATGGTTTTTGTAAGGCAAAAGAATAAAGGAGCTTAAAAATGAAAAGAAATAAGAAGGCAAAAAAATGGCAATTATACACAGCGATTGGTGTTGCCAGTGCTATTGTTATCGGTGCTGCGGGGATTTTGATTTTTAGACAGCCTTCCCAGTCAGCAGTCAAGGAGGAAACCTCTCATATCGTTACTGCTAAGGAAGGTTCTGTTGCTTCATCGGTTCTCTTGTCAGGCACGGTTACAGCAAAAAATGAACAATACGTTTATTTTGATGCTAGTAAGGGAGATTTAGATGAAATTCTCGTTTCAGTCGGGGACAAGGTCGAAGAAGGGCAAGCGTTGGTGAAATACAGCAGTGCGGATGCTCAAGCTGCCTATGATGCAGCTGATCGTGCAGTTGCAAAGGCAGACCGTCATATCGAGGAGTTAAACAAAGCCCGTGAAAATGCATCAGCTGCATCAACTTCTCCACAGGTTCCAACAGAAGCTGGACTCCCAGAACAAGCGCAAGCAACAACTTCTTCAGTATCTTCTATTGATTCTCAAATCAGTGATGCCAAGGATAACCGTGCAGATGCTGTGGCTCAGCTCAACAAGGCCCAAGCTCAGCTAGATGCTGCAACTGTCCTCAGTACACTAGAAGGGACTGTAGTTGAAGTTAATCGTAATGTTTCTAAATCGCCAACAGGTAATAGCCAAGTGGTAGTTCATATCGTAAGTAATGAAAACTTACAAGTCAAAGGGGAGTTGTCTGAATACAACCTTGCTAACCTTTCTGTTGGGCAAGAAGTTACCTTTACTTCGAAGGTTTATCAAGATAAGAGCTGGACAGGAAAAATTAGCTATATTTCTGATTATCCTAAAAACAACGGAGAAGCAGCAAATGCAGCCCTTGGAGGAAATACTGGATCTAAGTACCCTTATACTGTTGATGTGACCAGCGATATCGGTGAGTTGAAACAAGGCTTCTCAGTCAGTGTTGAAGTCAAAAACAAAAGTAAAGCCATCCTTGTTCCTTTGACAAGTGTTGTTACCGAAAATGACAAAAACTATGTCTGGCTTTTAGACGACCAGAAAAAAGCGAAGAAGGTAGAAGTTACTTTGGGGAATGCGGACGCAGACAACCAAGAAATTACTTCAGGTTTGACAGACGGTGCCAAGGTCATCAGTAATCCAACATCTTCCTTGGAAGAAGGAAAAGAGGTGAAGGCTGATGAAGAAACTAATTAGTCTCAATAATATTTGCAGGAGTTACCGAAATGGTGACCAAGAACTGCAGGTCCTAAAAAATATTAACTTAGAAGTTCATGAAGGTGAGTTTGTTGCCATTATGGGACCATCTGGTTCTGGAAAGTCTACGTTGATGAATACCATCGGAATGTTGGATACACCAACCAGTGGAGAGTACTACCTTGAAGGGCAAGAAGTTGCAGGCCTTGGAGAGAAACAACTGGCCAAGGTCCGCAACCAGCAAATCGGTTTTGTCTTTCAGCAGTTCTTTCTCTTGTCCAAGCTCAATGCACTTCAAAACGTCGAATTGCCCTTGATTTACGCTGGAGTTTCGGCTTCAAAACGTCGGAAATTGGCTGAGGAATTTCTGGAAAAGGTTGAGCTGACGGAGCGCAGTCATCATTTGCCGTCTGAGTTATCAGGTGGTCAAAAGCAACGTGTAGCGATTGCGCGTGCCTTGGTAAATAATCCTTCTATCATCCTAGCAGACGAACCAACAGGTGCCTTGGATACCAAGACGGGGAATCAAATCATGCAACTGTTGGTGGAGTTAAACAAGGAAGGGAAAACCATTATCATGGTCACGCATGAGCCTGAGATAGCTGCCTATGCCAAACGCCAGATTGTCATTCGTGATGGTGTCATCTCGTCTGACAGTGCTCAGGTAGAGAAGGAGGAAAACTAAGATGCAGAATCTGAAATTTGCCTTTTCATCCATCATGGCCCATAAGATGCGTTCCTTCCTGACTATGATTGGGATTATCATCGGAGTTTCGTCCGTCGTCGTCATCATGGCTCTTGGCGACTCTATGTCTCGTCAGGTCAATAAAAACATGACCAAATCGCAGAAGGATATCCATGTATTTTTCTCTCCTATCAAGAGCAAGGATGGCTCCTTTACTCAGCGTCAGTCAGCTTTGACAGTCAGTGGGAAAGAAGAGGATGTTCATGTTGAACCGCCAAAACCACTAGAATCCTGGGTCAAGGAAGCTGCTAAACTCAAAGGAGTAGACAGTTACTATGTCACCAACTCGACCAACGTCACCCTATCTTATAAGGATAAGAAGGTTGAACGAGCGACTCTGACAGGCGGAAATAGCACCTACATGAACGCAGTTGAAAATGAAATCGTTGCAGGTAGAAGTCTAAGACCGCAAGACTACAAGGAATTTGCCAGTGTGATTTTGCTGGACGAAGAACTAGCCAAGAGTTTGTTTGATAGTCCCGAAGCTGCGGTTAATCAAATCATCTCTGTTAATGAATTTAGTTACCGTGTGATTGGCGTTTATACCAGCAATGAAGCCAAAACTGCTAAAGCCTTTGGGATTGGTGGTCTTCCAATTACAACCAATATCTCTCTAGCAGCCAATTTTAATACTGATGAAATCTCGAATATCGTCTTTCGTGTCAATGATACTAGTCTAACGCAGACCTTGGGACCAGAGTTGGCTCGAAAACTGACTGAGATTGCAGGTCTTCAGCAAGGGGAGTACCAAGTTGCGGATGCAACTGCCGCCTTCCAAGAGGTACAACAACTATTTGGTTTTATGACCACCATTATCAGTGCCATCGCAGGAATCTCTCTCTTTGTCGGGGGAACTGGTGTTATGAATATCATGCTGGTTTCGGTGACAGAACGCACGCGGGAGATTGGTCTGCGGAAAGCTCTCGGAGCTACTCGGGCTAATATCTTGGTCCAGTTTTTGATTGAATCTATGATCTTAACCTTGCTAGGTGGTGTCATCGGTCTTGGGATTGCTGCTGGAATGACCATGTTAGCTGGAGTGCTGCTCCAAAACATGATTGCAGGTATCGAAGTTGGGGTTTCCCTCCCAATCGCCCTCTTTAGCTTGGCTGTGTCAGCCAGCGTTGGGATGATCTTCGGAGTCTTGCCGGCCAATAAAGCCTCTAAGCTCGATCCAATCGAAGCCCTTCGTTATGAATAAGATATAGAACAGAAAAAAACAAGATGGACATTTGACTGTCTTGTTTTTGTATGGATTTTCCTATCGAAAATCACCGAAAATATGATATAATGAAGTGTTAGAAAATCAGGTTTCATTTGCCTGGAAAGGAAATATTATGTCTGAAAAGAATTTTTATATTACAACACCGATTTACTATCCATCTGGTAAACTTCATATCGGTTCTGCCTACACAACCATCGCTTGTGATGTCCTAGCTCGTTACAAACGCCTCATGGGCTACGATGTCTTTTATCTGACAGGTCTTGACGAGCATGGTCAGAAAATCCAGCAAAAAGCGGAAGAAGCTGGCATCACGCCGCAAGCCTATGTTGACGGCATGGCAGTTGGCGTCAAAGAACTCTGGAAATTACTCGATATCTCATATGATAAATTCATCCGTACAACTGATGATTACCATGAAAAAGTTGTAGCACAGGTCTTTGAACGCTTGCTTGCTCAAGATGATATCTACTTGGGCGAATATTCTGGTTGGTATTCAGTATCAGATGAGGAATTCTTTACAGAAAGCCAGCTTGCGGAAGTTTTCCGTGACGAAGCTGGAAATGTGACGGGCGGTATCGCTCCATCAGGTCACGAAGTGGAATGGGTATCTGAAGAATCTTACTTCCTTCGCCTCAGCAAATACCAAGACCGTTTGGTAGAATTTTTCAAATCTCACCCTGAGTTCATCACTCCAGATGGTCGTCTCAATGAAATGTTGCGTAACTTTATTGAGCCAGGTTTAGAAGATTTGGCAGTTTCTCGTACAACCTTTACCTGGGGTGTGCCAGTCCCTTCCAATCCAAAACACGTTGTCTACGTTTGGATTGATGCCCTTCTTAACTATGCGACTGCTCTTGGTTACGGTCAAGAGGATCATGCTAACTACGACAAGTTCTGGAATGGAACGGTCTTCCATATGGTAGGGAAAGACATCCTTCGTTTCCACTCAATCTACTGGCCAATTCTTCTCATGATGTTGGATATGAAATTGCCTGACCGCTTGATTGCCCATGGTTGGTTCGTTATGAAAGACGGCAAGATGTCTAAGTCTAAAGGGAATGTTGTTTATCCTGAAATGTTGGTAGAGCGCTATGGACTGGATCCACTTCGTTACTACCTCATGCGTAGCCTTCCGGTTGGTTCAGACGGAACCTTTACTCCAGAAGACTATGTAGGTCGTATCAACTATGAACTAGCCAATGACCTTGGAAATCTCCTCAACCGTACGGTTTCCATGATTAACAAGTACTTTGATGGGCAAATCCCTGCCTATGTAGAAGGCGTGACAGAATTTGACCATGCTCTTGCTGACGTTGCGAAACAATCAATCGCGGACTACCATACACACATGGAAGCAGTTGACTACCCACGTGCCCTTGAAGCAGTCTGGACCCTTATCTCTCGTACTAACAAATACATCGATGAGACAGCTCCATGGGTCTTGGCTAAGGATGAAGCTCTTCGCGACCAATTGGCAAGTGTCATGAGCCACTTGGCAGCTAGCCTTCGTGTCGTGGCGCACTTGATTGAACCATTTATGATGGAAACGAGTCTTGCGGTCATGACTCAACTTGGCTTGGAAGAAGTGGTGAGCCTAGAAAACTTGAGCTTGGCAGATTTCCCTGCAGGTGTGACTGTTGTTGCCAAAGGAACACCAATCTTCCCACGTCTCGACATGGAAGAAGAGATTGCCTATATCAAGGAACAAATGGAAGGTAACAAACCAGCAGTCGAAAAAGAATGGAATCCAGATGAAGTTGAACTCAAACTCAACAAGGATGAAATCAAGTTTGAAGACTTTGACAAGGTTGAAATCCGTGTCGCAGAAGTCAAAGAAGTTTCTAAAGTGGAAGGTTCTGATAAATTGCTTCAATTCCGTTTGGATGCTGGTGATGGTGAAGACCGTCAAATCCTCTCAGGAATAGCTAAATACTATCCAAACGAGCAAGAATTGGTCGGCAAGAAGGTACAAATCGTTGCCAACCTTAAACCACGTAAGATGATGAAAAAATATGTCAGCCAAGGGATGATTCTCTCAGCTGAACATGATGACAAATTAACCCTTCTCACAGTTGATCCAGCTGTACCAAACGGAAGTGTGATTGGGTAAAAGCAAAAAACCAACGTTATGCACGTTGGTTTTTCTTGTTATTTGCAAGATTTTCTAAGAACTGGTCCATCTCCTTTTGCGACCTGAGGACAATTACTTTCTCTGGATAGGTTTGTTGAATCCGCTGATAGCGTTCTTTAGCAGTTTTGGTCCGCCCATCCCAGAGAATCCATCTGATAAAGTCCCAGTTAAATTGCTCTTTACAGCCAGCCGCCATGCTTTCTCGAACTTGACCTCTGTATTTGAGATAACGCTTAAAGGCCCTCAGTAAGCAAGTCCAAGGTAAAAAATTGAGGAAGATGATTTGGTCAGCTTCTTGCATTCTTTCCTCGTAATAGCACCAAGAGTAGTTGCCATCGATGACCCAGTTTGAGTGATTGGTTAAGAAGCTTTTCATCTCGGATTTCATCCAATCACGGTCACTGTCTTTCCAGCCTGGCTGGAATTGGAGAGTATCCATATGCAGTTTGGGTATGGAGTAGTAGTTAGACAACTTTTCTGCTAGAGTTGACTTACCAGCTCCAGAATATCCGATGATTGCGATTTTCATTTTCTACCTTTTCTTATTAGAGGACAAAAAAACAGCCTCTATGGACTGTTTCTTATTTAGCAAGTTTAGCTGAAAGACGAGCTTTATCGCGGCTTGCTTTGTTTTTATGAATCAAACCTTTAGTTTCTGCTTTGTCGATAGCTGAGCTAGCAGCACGGAAAAGTTCTTCAGAAGGGTTTGCTTCGAAAGCTTTGATAGCAGTACGCATAGCTGATTTTTGAGCTGAGTTTTTTTCGTTTTGTTTAACGTTCAATTCAGCGCGTTTGATAGCTGATTTAATGTTTGCCAATGTTCTTACCTCCATATTTACTAACTATACCATTATATATGAAAACTTAGGTTTTGACAAGGGGAAATTATTTTTTTAGGTAAATTTCATCGATTTCGTGGTTTTTAGTCTTGTGGAGAATGACCTCGGCTCGATTCCTTGTCGGTTCGATATAGTTTTGTAGATTTGTGAGATTAATGCTGGTCCAAACCTGGTGTGCAAAGGCTTCAACTTCTCCAATTGGCATTTGCGTAAAGTGGTGGTAGTAGCTGTTGGGATCATTTTGGGCAAAGCTGAGGAGTTTTAAGAAACGATCCAGATACCAACTTTCAATGTCCTCGACAGCAGCATCTACATAGATGGAGAAATCAAAGAAATCAGTGATGTAAAGGCGCTCATTTTGAGGGTTTTGAAAGACATTGATGCCTTCGACAATAACAAAGTCAGCAGCTTTGACACGTTGTTTCTCTCCAGGAACGATGTCATACACTTCATGAGAATAGACAGGAATATCGACATCTTGTCCATTCTTTAGGCGGTCAAGAAAATTCAGCAAGGTTTCCATATCATAACTTTCAGGAAAACCTTTGCGATTTAAGATATCTTGGTCCATCAAGGTTTGATTGGGATAGAGAAAACCGTCGGTTGTCACTAACTCCACAGTGGCGTCAGTAACTGTACGAGACAGAAGGATTTGCAGAAGTCGGCTAGTTGTTGATTTGCCAACGGCAACACTTCCCGAAACTCCGATGATGAAGGGCTGAGATTTACTCTCTCTTTGGAGAAAAATTCCCTTAGAGAAGGCTAAATCCTCTTTGGTACGTTTGTAAATTTGGATGAGATAGGCCAATGGTAAATAAATATCTGTCACATCTTGTAGGCTGATTTGGTCATTGAAACTCTTGATGGATTCTAACTCTTCCTCTGTCAAGGGAGGGGTTGTTTTGCGATGCAATGATTGCCAAGTCTGGCGACTGATTTTTTCAAAATGTAAAAATTCGTTGGTCATTTGTTTTCCCCTAGATATTTTGTCTATCATACCATAAAAAGCTAAAAAAATAAAGCGGTTTCTTGATGGTAGTAAGTCAATATCGTATAATAGAGATGGAGGTTGAATAATTTAATGATGAAATAGGGAATTGTTTCTGAAGACTTATCAGTTATTAAAAGTGGGCTTTTTTAGTTCGCAACTTATAGGAGGCACACAATGAAAATCTTGAGATGTTACATATTGGGACTCTGTTTTATTTTAAGTTTTGCACTACCTTTTATAAGGGGAGCGAATGCGGATAATGGTAGACGCTTTGTAGAAACCTATTACGGTTTTACCTTCTTAATGGATCATCTTCTTGTAACAGTTATCTTTATCTGTTCACTCTTGATTGCTTGGTTAGTAAAAAAGCAGTGGACGAAATGGCTTGCTGCTGGTAGTTATCTATTTTTGATTTTGTGGATTGCTACAGAAGGATATCTATTCCGTATGTCACTAGAAGATTTGATACGACTTTGGACAAGTTTGGAAATCTTGACACAAACTTATCAGTTGGGCTTTTATCTAAACATCATATTGGGAATCCTGTTGATAATAAAGTATTTTAAGGTTAAGAAATGGTAATAAAAATGCGCCTGATTACAGACGAACTGTTTTTTCCTGACTATGATAATTTGTAGTTCCCGATAGATTGTAATGTATTTCTAATCATTGAAAGAGATTGAAGAAAAGGTTTTACTTACTAGCTTTCTTCAGTCTTTTTCATTTGATCATCACTTTGTAAACGATTTACAATTCAAGCCAAATTATGGTAAAATAGTTTTATGAGTAAAATGTATTATGTAGAAAATCCTGATGCTGCTCACGACATACATGAGTTGAGAGTGGAGTTGTTGGGAGAAAATATGACCTTTTTAACAGATGCGGGTGTTTTTAGCAAGAAAATGGTTGACTTTGGGAGTCAGCTTTTATTGAAGTGTCTAGAGGTTAACAAAGGAGAAACGGTCCTTGATGTGGGTTGTGGATATGGGCCTTTGGGCTTGTCCTTGACCAAGGCTTATGGAGTTCAGGCAACCATGGTTGATATCAATAATCGCGCCTTGGACTTAGCGCGACAAAATGCTGAACGAAATAAGGTTGAAGCGAGGATTTTCCAATCCAATATCTATGAACAAGTTGAAGGGAAATTTGACCATGTTATTTCTAATCCGCCTATTCGAGCGGGTAAACAAGTTGTTCATGAGATTATCGAAAAGAGCAGAGATTTCTTGAAAGATGGAGGTGATTTAACCATTGTTATTCAAAAAAAACAAGGTGCTCCGAGTGCCAAAAGCAAGATGGAAGATGTTTTTGGAAATTGTGAAATAGTAAAGAAAGACAAGGGATATTATATCCTTAGAAGTGTGAAAGAATGAGAGCAGTTGATTTAATTCAAAAGAAACGAGATGGTCAAGAACTTACTTCAAATGAAATCAAGTGGCTAATAGAAGGCTATGTGGCAGGAACTGTTCCAGACTATCAGATGTCTGCCTTTGCTATGGCGGTTTATTTCAAAGGAATGACGACACGAGAGATTTCTGACCTGACGATGAATATGGTTAAGACAGGTCAGGAGTTTGACTTGTCAGCTATTGATGGGGTTAAAGTTGACAAACATTCTACTGGTGGTGTAGGTGATAAGGTGACCTTGATTTTAGCTCCCCTTGTTGCTAGCTTTGGTGTGCCCGTGGCAAAAATGAGTGGTCGTGGACTAGGGCATACTGGCGGAACCCTAGATAAGTTGGAAGCAATCAAGGGCTACCAAGTGGAGCGCAGTCAAGAGGATTTCATCCGTCAGGTACAGGACATTGGTGTATCTGTTATTGGGCAGTCAGATCAGCTGGTTAAAGCAGACAAACTTCTCTATGCCCTCCGTGATGTGACGGCGACTGTCGACACGATTCCTTTGATTGCTAGTTCTGTCATGAGCAAGAAAATTGCTGCTGGGGCGGATGCTATTTTGCTAGACGTAACGGTCGGTGAGGGTGCCTTCATGAAGACGGTTGATGAGGCGCGTGAATTGGCTCAAACCATGGTCGATTTGGGTAAGGCCGTTGGTCGAAAGACAGTAGCGGTTATTACCGATATGAGCCAGCCCTTGGGACGAGCCATTGGCAATCGTCTCGAAATCCTAGAAGCAATTGAAATTCTTCAAGGAAAGGGTCGAGAAGATATCAGTCACTTTATTTGTGAACTAGCTCAGATTATGCTTGGTTTGGCAAATGTTGAGAAGACGGTTGAAGAAGTCCGTCAACATCTTGAAAATGGCCAAGCACTGGCTAAGTTTGAAGAAATGGTAGCAGCTCAAGGCGGTGATTTAGAAGATCTCTATCGCCCAGTCAAGGTGGCGCATGTAGTAGATATCCCGGCTCAAGAGTCAGGTGTCATTTCAGCCCTTCCAGCGATGGAATTTGGTCTCTATGCCATGAGATTGGGAGCTGGTCGCGCAGTCAAGTCTGATAATTTAGACTATGAAACTGGAATCGTTTTTGAGAAGAAGGTCGGTGACTCCGTGCAAAAGGGAGAAATTGTCGCAAAAGTTTATACAAATGGAAAAATTTCCCCTCAACTAGTTACAGAATTTCAAAAATATGTTAAAATAAATGATAGAGTGAAACGTTTGCAGGAAATAATTGAAATCATCTCATGAAAAAGAGAGGAATCCGAATATGAAATTAAACAAATATATTGATCATACGCTTTTAAAACAAGATGCAAGTCAAGAACAAATTGATCGTTTGCTATCTGAAGCGCGTGAGTATGATTTTGCCAGTGTTTGTGTCAATCCCACATGGGTAAAACATGCCAAAAAAGGACTTGAAGGCTCAGATGTAAAGGTTTGTACAGTAGTTGGTTTCCCCTTGGGAGCGACAACTTCAGCTGTAAAAGCTTTTGAAACCAAGGAAGCCATCCAAAATGGTGCAGATGAGATTGATATGGTTATCAATGTCGGTGCTCTCAAATCAGGTAATCTTGATTTGGTTGAATCGGACATCCGTGCTGTTGTAGAAGCAAGTGGTGACAAGTTGGTTAAAGTCATTATTGAAGCTTGCTTATTGACAGACGATGAAAAGGTTGTGGCTTGCCAATTATCCCAGAAAGCAGGCGCTGACTTTGTCAAAACATCAACTGGATTTTCAACTGGTGGTGCCACTATAGAAGATGTTAAGTTGATGCGTAAAACTGTCGGACCAGATATGGGAGTTAAGGCAGCTGGTGGAGCGCGTTCATATGCAGACGCTCTTGCCTTTTTGGAAGCAGGCGCTACTCGTATTGGAACATCAGCTGGCGTGGCAATTTTAAAAGGAGAATTAGCAGATGGCGACTACTGAGTTGATTGACTTAGCAATTGAAACCAGCAAGCAAGCCTATGTACCCTATTCTCACTTTCCTGTTAGTGCTGTTCTAGTGGCGAAAGATGGTAACGTTTATACAGGTGTTAATATTGAGAATGCTAGCTATTCTTTGACAAACTGTGGAGAGCGTACAGCGATTTTCAAAGCAGTTTCCGAAGGCCAAAGAGAGTTTTCAGAGTTGATTGTCTACGGACAGACTGAAAAACCTATCTCGCCATGTGGCGCTTGTCGCCAAGTGATGGCTGAATTTTTTGAAAAAGATCTAAAAGTGACACTTGTCGCAAAAGATAAATCGACGGTCGAGATGACGGTCGGGGAGTTACTTCCATACTCATTTACAGACTTAAACTAGTCTGAGTCACTCTCTGAGTGACGCGGTCCTTGTGGCCAACCAATCCATACTTGCAACATCGTTGCACATCTTATTTAGGAGGTTCAGTAATGAACAAGAAACAATGGCTAGGCCTTGGTCTAGTTGCAGTAGCAGCAGTTGGACTTGCTGCATGTGGTAACCGCTCTTCTCGTAACGCAGCTTCATCTTCATCTGAAATGAAGACCAAAGCAGCGATCGTAACAGATACTGGTGGTGTTGATGACAAATCATTCAACCAATCAGCTTGGGAAGGTTTGCAAGACTGGGGTAAAGAACACAATCTTTCTAAAGATAAAGGCTTTACTTATTTCCAATCAACAAGTGAAGCAGACTATGCTAACAACTTGCAACAAGCGGCTGGAAGTTACAACCTGATCTTCGGTGTTGGTTTTGCACTTCACAATGCAGTTGAAGAGGCAGCAAAAGACCACTCTGACTTAAACTATGTCTTGATTGATGATGTGATCAAAGATCAAAAGAATGTTGCGAGCGTAACATTTGCGGATAACGAAGCAGCTTACCTTGCTGGTGTTGCAGCAGCTAAAACAACTAAAACAAAACAAGTTGGTTTTGTAGGTGGTATCGAATCTGAAGTTATTTCACGTTTCGCTGCTGGATTTAAAGCTGGTGTTGAGTCAGTAGACCCATCTATCAAAGTCCAAGTTGACTACGCTGGTTCATTTGGTGATGCTGCCAAAGGTAAAACAATTGCAGCTGCTCAATACGCTGCAGGTGCAGACGTTGTCTACCAAGCAGCTGGTGGTACAGGTGCTGGTGTCTTTGCTGAAGCAAAATCTTTGAACGAAAGTAAAAATGAAGACGAAAAAGTTTGGGTTATTGGTGTAGACCGTGACCAAGCAGCAGAAGGTAAATACACTTCTAAAGATGGTAAAGAATCAAACTTTGTTCTTGTATCTACATTGAAACAAGTTGGTACAACTGTAAAAGATATTGCTAACAAGGCAGAAAAAGGTGAATTCCCTGGCGGACAAGTTATTGTCTACTCATTGAAAGATAAAGGGGTTGACTTGGCAGTGACAAACCTTTCAGAAGAAGGTAAAAAAGCTGTTGAAGACGCAAAAGCTAAAATCCTTGACGGAAGCGTAAAAGTTCCTGAAAAATAATGGATAAAAGTCATTTCTTAGGAAGCGACCATCGGTCGCTTCTTTAAGAATTGAGGCAATTTTTGTCTCAATAGAACTTGTTAACACGATTAGCAGGTTTTATTGAAACAAAATAAATCTCGGAAAGGAAAAGCATATGGCACACGAAAATGTCATTGAGATGCGGGATATTACCAAGGTGTTTGGTGAATTTGTAGCAAACGACAAGATCAACTTGCAACTGCGAAAAGGTGAAATCCATGCACTTTTAGGAGAAAATGGAGCGGGTAAATCCACTCTGATGAATATGCTGGCAGGACTTCTCGAGCCAACTAGTGGTGAAATTGCGGTGAATGGTCAAGTTGTCAAACTAGATTCACCTTCTAAAGCTGCTAGTCTAGGAATTGGGATGGTTCACCAACATTTTATGTTGGTTGAAGCTTTTACAGTAGCTGAAAATATCATTTTGGGGAGTGAAATTACTAAAAATGGTGTGCTAGATATAGCTGAAGCTACTAAAGAAATCAAGGCTCTTTCTGAACGTTATGGTTTGGCAGTGGATCCTGCTGCCAAGGTGGCAGATATTTCCGTTGGTGCTCAACAACGTGTAGAAATCTTGAAGACACTTTACCGTGGTGCTGATATCCTCATCTTTGACGAACCTACGGCAGTATTGACTCCTTCAGAGATTGATGAGTTGATGGCTATCATGAAAAATCTTGTCAAAGAAGGAAAATCTATTATTTTGATTACCCATAAACTGGATGAGATTCGTGCAGTATCCAATCGAGTGACGGTTATTCGTCGTGGGAAATCAATCCAGACGGTTGAGATTGCAGGGGCAACCAATGCAGACTTGGCAGAGATGATGGTAGGACGTTCTGTCTCCTTCAAAACGGAGAAACAGGTACCACAACCAAAAGAAGTAGTCTTGTCTATCAAAGACTTGGTTGTCAATGAAAACCGAGGTGTACCAGCTGTGAAGAATCTTTCTTTGGATGTTCGTGCTGGTGAGATTGTCGGTATTGCAGGTATTGATGGCAATGGCCAATCTGAACTCATTCAAGCCATTACTGGTCTTCGTAAGGTTGAGTCAGGTAGTATTGAATTAAAAGGCAAATCAATCGTGGGGATGCATCCTCGACAAATTACAGAACTAAGCGTGGGACACGTTCCTGAAGACCGCCACCGTGATGGTTTGATTTTGGATATGATGATTTCAGAAAATATCGCTCTTCAAACCTACTACAAAGAGCCACTCAGCAAGAATGGTATCTTAAACTATGCCAATATCACTTCACATGCCAAGAAATTGATGGAAGAATTTGACGTCCGTGCGGCGAGCGAGTTTGTTCCAGCAGCAGCTCTTTCAGGGGGAAATCAACAAAAAGCGATTATCGCTCGTGAGATTGATCGTGATCCTGATCTCCTTATCGTCAGCCAACCAACTCGTGGTTTGGATGTCGGTGCCATTGAATATATCCACAAACGCTTGATTGAAGAACGTGATAACGGGAAAGCTGTGCTTGTTGTCAGCTTTGAATTGGATGAGATTTTAAATGTTTCAGACCGAATTGCTGTTATTCATGATGGGAAGATTCAAGGTATTGTGTCGCCAGAAACGACTAACAAACAAGAACTTGGTATCTTGATGGCAGGTGGAAACTTGGGAAAGGAGAAGGATGATGTCTAAAAAGTTACAACAAATTTCGGTTCCCTTGATTTCCGTATTCTTAGGAATCTTGCTCGGAGCCATCGTCATGTGGATCTTCGGATATGATGCTATCTGGGGTTATGAGGAGTTGTTCTATACAGCTTTTGGTAGCCTCCGTGGGATTGGAGAGATTTTCCGTGCCATGGGTCCTCTTGTCTTGATTGGTCTGGGGTTTGCAGTTGCCAGCCGTGCAGGTTTCTTTAACGTTGGACTTCCTGGTCAGGCACTAGCGGGTTGGATTCTTAGTGGTTGGTTTGCTTTGTCGCATCCGGATATGCCACGCCCAATGTTGATTTTAGCTACCGTAGTAATTGCCTTGATTGCAGGTGGGATTGTAGGTGCTATTCCAGGTATTCTCAGAGCCTATTTAGGTACATCAGAGGTTATCGTAACCATCATGATGAACTACATTGTTTTGTACGTAGGGAACGCCTTTATTCATTCTTTTCCGAAAGACTTTATGCAAAGCACGGACTCAACAATTCGTGTGAGTGCCAATGCCACTTATCAGACACCATGGTTATCTGAGTTGACTGGCAATTCTCGTATGAATATCGGTATCTTCTTTGCCATCATTGCTGTTGGTGTGATTTGGTTCTTGCTCAAGAAAACGACTCTCGGTTTTGAAATTCGTGCAGTCGGTCTCAATCCCCATGCTTCAGAGTACGCTGGTATTTCAGCAAAACGTACAATCATCCTATCAATGATCATCTCTGGTGCTTTGGCTGGTCTTGGTGGAGCTGTCGAAGGTCTTGGAACTTTCCAAAACGTTTACGTTCAGGGCTCATCATTAGCTATCGGATTTAACGGAATGGCAGTTAGTTTGCTTGCTGGGAATTCACCAATTGGAATTCTCTTTGCAGCCTTCTTATTTGGAGTTTTGCAAGTAGGTGCGCCAGGTATGAACGCTGCGCAAGTTCCGTCTGAACTTGTCAGCATTGTAACAGCGTCCATTATCTTCTTTGTCAGTGTTCACTATATTATCGAACATTTTGTCAAACCAAAAAAACAAGTTAAAGGAGGTAAGTAAGGATGTCTATTACAACATTACTCACCCTCTTGGTCTCTTCTATGCTGATTTACTCAGCACCACTTATTTTTACGAGTATCGGGGGAGTTTTCTCTGAACGTGGTGGTGTCGTTAACGTCGGTCTTGAAGGAATTATGGTTATGGGAGCCTTTTCTGGGGTTGTCTTTAACCTTGAGTTTGCAGAACAACTTGGAGCAGCGACTCCTTGGATTTCCTTGTTAGTTGCTGGTATCGTGGGAGCTATTTTCTCCCTCATCCATGCCGTCGCAACAGTTCATTTCCGTGCGGACCATGTTGTCAGTGGTACAGTATTGAACTTGATGGCTCCTGCCTTAGCGGTTTTCTTGGTTAAAGTTCTTTATAACAAAGGACAAACGGATAACTTAAGCCAAACTTTTGGACGTTTTGATTTCCCAGTTTTGGCTGATATCCCAGTGATTGGAGATATCTTCTTCAAGTCAACCAGTCTACTAGGTTATATCGCGATTGCCTTCTCATTCTTTGCATGGTTTATTCTCTTTAAGACACGTTTTGGTCTTCGCCTTCGCTCTGTTGGTGAACACCCTCAGGCAGCGGATACCTTGGGGATCAATGTCTACAAGATGCGATATCTTGGAGTTATCATATCAGGTTTCCTAGGGGGAATTGGGGGAGCGATTTATGCTCAATCCATTTCTGTCAACTTCTCAGTAACGACTATTGTCGGTCCTGGATTTATCGCTCTTGCTGCGATGATCTTTGGTAAATGGAACCCAATCGGTGCTATGCTTTCTAGTCTTTTCTTTGGACTTTCACAAAGTTTGGCAGTTATCGGTTCTCAATTACCTTTCCTACAAGGAGTGCCAGCGGTTTACCTTCAAATCGCCCCTTATGTCTTGACCATCCTTGTCTTGGCAGCCTTCTTTGGAAAAGCAGTCGCACCAAAGGCAGACGGTATCAACTACATCAAGTCAAAATAAGCATACAAAAAAACGTCAGTTTCAAACTGGCGTTTTATTTGTTAGGATTTTGATGGGTTAAGTTCAATCCCCAAGGGACAAGATTTTCAGTTTTATTTTTGATACGTGTGATATTATCCTTGTGACGAATGATAATCAAGCTAGCAAGTGTTAGGATAATCAGAATGAAGAGAGGGTCATAGCTGTCTAGGATAAATCCAAATAGTGGAAATAGTAGAACTCCGATGACGGCTGCGATAGAAGCGGCAACGCTAGACAAGGAAATCATACTACCAAGATAGAGGGTTCCAAAGAATACGACTGCTAGGTAGAGACAGAAGATAGGCGCAAATCCGAAAACAACTCCAGCGCTAGTTGCGACAGCCTTGCCCCCTTTAAATCCTGCAAAGATAGGAAAGGTATGTCCAATTACAGCTAAAAGTCCAAAGACAAGAGGCGATACACCTTGTAGGTGGAAAAGAATAGGAAGTAGAGTGGCCAAGGTCCCTTTAAAGAAGTCAATCACAAAGGTTGCCATACCCGCTTTCTTACCCAAAATACGGAAAGTATTGGTTGTTCCAGTATTTCCAGAACCATGCTCTCGCAGATTTGTTTGAAAGAAAGCTTGTCCAATCCAGAGACCAGACGGAATTGAACCTAGCAGATAAGCTAAAATTAATAATACAAATGTCATCATAGACCTATTATACCATGAAATAGTGTAGAAATGATGAGAATATCCTTTAAAATTGTGACAGCTGAACGGGAAAAACTTTGCAAAATCCCTAGAAAACCTGTAAAATAGAAAAGATGAACAAATAGGAGGTTCCTTGTGTCAAAAAAGGAAATCAATATTAATAACTACAATGATGACGCCATTCAGGTGCTAGAAGGGTTGGATGCGGTTCGTAAACGTCCGGGGATGTATATCGGTTCGACCGACGGTGCGGGTCTCCATCACCTAGTCTGGGAAATAGTGGACAATGCAGTCGATGAGGCCTTATCTGGATTTGGTGACCGCATTGATGTAACTATCAATAAAGACGGAAGTCTAACAGTAGAGGACCATGGTCGTGGGATGCCGACTGGTATGCATGCCATGGGAATTCCAACCGTAGAGGTTATCTTTACCATTCTCCATGC
Organism: Streptococcus sp. SR1; assembly: GCF_000526075.1. NCBI lineage: Bacteria > Bacillati > Bacillota > Bacilli > Lactobacillales > Streptococcaceae > Streptococcus > Streptococcus sp. SR1. The sequence continues at coordinate 21,383 of NZ_JATR01000017.1, read as the reverse complement.
CGGAGGAAAATTCGGTCAAGGGGGCTATAAGACATCTGGAGGTCTCCACGGGGTGGGGTCTTCTGTTGTTAATGCCCTTTCTAGTTGGCTAGAAGTAGAAATCACTCGTGATGGTGCTGTTTATAAGCAACGCTTTGAAAATGGTGGAAAACCTGCCACGACTTTGAAGAAAATTGGTACAGCACCCAAGACTAAGACAGGTACCAAAGTCACCTTCATGCCTGACGCGACGATCTTTTCTACGACTGACTTTAAGTACAATACCATTTCAGAACGACTCAATGAGTCAGCCTTTCTCTTAAAAAATGTGACCTTGTCTCTGACAGACAAACGAACAGATGAAGCAATTGAATACCATTATGAAAATGGAGTTCAGGACTTTGTTTCCTATTTGAACGAAGACAAGGAAACCTTGACACCAGTTCTGTACTTTGAAGGGGAAGACAATGGTTTCCAAGTGGAGGTTGCCCTCCAGTACAATGATGGTTTTTCAGATAATATTCTATCCTTTGTCAATAACGTTCGTACGAAAGATGGTGGAACGCATGAGACAGGACTTAAGTCAGCCATTACTAAGGTCATGAATGACTACGCGCGTAAGACTGGGCTCCTCAAGGAAAAAGATAAAAATCTTGAAGGTTCAGATTACCGTGAAGGTTTAGCAGCCGTTCTATCAATTCTCGTTCCTGAAGAGCACCTGCAGTTTGAGGGTCAGACAAAGGACAAACTTGGAAGTCCTCTGGCTCGTCCAGTTGTGGATGGGATTGTGGCTGATAAGTTGACCTTCTTCCTAATGGAAAATGGGGAGCTGGCTTCCAATCTCATTCGCAAGGCTATCAAGGCGCGTGATGCGCGTGAGGCGGCACGTAAGGCCCGTGATGAGAGCCGAAATGGCAAGAAAAACAAGAAAGACAAGGGCTTGTTGTCTGGAAAATTGACTCCAGCCCAGTCTAAAAACCCTGCCAAGAATGAACTCTACCTGGTTGAGGGGGACTCTGCCGGTGGTTCTGCCAAGCAAGGTCGTGACCGTAAGTTCCAGGCTATCTTGCCACTTCGAGGTAAGGTTATTAATACAGCCAAGGCCAAGATGGCGGATATCCTCAAAAATGAAGAAATCAATACCATGATTTATACCATCGGTGCGGGTGTGGGAGCAGACTTCTCCATTGAGGATGCCAACTATGACAAGATTATTATCATGACCGATGCAGATACCGATGGTGCCCACATTCAAACTCTTCTTTTAACCTTTTTCTACCGCTACATGCGTCCACTAGTCGAGGCAGGACATGTCTATATCGCCCTTCCGCCTCTTTACAAGATGTCCAAAGGGAAAGGCAAGAAAGAAGAAGTGGCCTATGCTTGGACAGACGGTGAGTTAGAAGAACTCCGCAAAAAGTTCGGTAAAGGCGCAACCCTTCAACGCTACAAAGGTCTTGGTGAGATGAATGCGGACCAACTCTGGGAAACAACTATGAATCCAGAAACCCGCACTCTCATCCGTGTTACAATTGAAGATCTAGCACGTGCTGAACGCCGCGTAAACGTCCTCATGGGAGACAAGGTCGAACCACGCCGTAAGTGGATTGAGGATAATGTCAAGTTTACGCTGGAAGAGAGTGGGGAAATGGTGTTTTGAGGAGATATTGAAAAGGATGTTTATAGTAACACAAAATGTACAGCAAAATAATCTACCATTATCACAACAGTGGTGGTGGATAATAATAGCTCTGATGGTGACTACGATTTTGGGGCCGATTACAGTACATGTTTTAAAAAATAGATTTGATAATAAAAAAAGAATAACTATAATTGGGAGTAATATTTCAAACATAAATAACAGGAATGGAATGCCTGAACAAGTAACTTCTGGACAACGATTATACTCAAATTTTATATTAAATATTTTAACTGTAGAAAATAAAAGAAGTACTACTCAATCAGTAACAAATATTGAATTATATAATATCAAGAAAGAAAATAATGATTTTTCAGATATTCAATATGATGGCGGTTTTTATGATGGTAATCAAAAATTTGTGCTGCTAGCTTATAACAATGGAACTAAGGAAGAGTCGCTACGGAAATGCAGTGTTAAATTTTCATTCTGTGAGAAAGACACTTATAAAATAATTGATGAAATAGAGAAAGTTATAGATGGAGCTCATGTTTTAAAGTCTGGAGATATCAAAAGTTTACTTATATATCAATTTGATGAATTTATTTCTGAGTTCAAAAAGAATAGAAGTTTAGAAACTCTAAAAGTTTCAGTATTTGATGATAATGGAAATGAGTTTCCTCGTCTAAAGTTGGTTGTAATCTACAACAGAAAGGAAAATCGATTCTATAGACCTCAAGAGGGGCGTGGCGGTTTTAATGGTGGTGGAATTCCGATTCTTGATTTGCGCGAGGATATCAATAGACAATCTGTTAGTTGCTCTCAAAGTTTAAAACAGGGTACTAATGATGTTATGTTTCATGTATTGGTTGATAGAAGTTGTAACCTGAGATATCGCGTTGCCATTAAGTGCGGTAAAAAAAGGATAAAGAGCAAAGAAAAATATTCTTTGGATATTCGAATTCCTGTGTATAAACAGGAGACGGGAGTTTTTTATGGAATTTTCTATTTACTTTTACAAAAATATGCTCCTACTTTAATGAAGGATATAGACTACAACAAAGATTTAATAGAATCTTTAGATGAAAATTTAATTTATGACAAATATTATGCTGCAAGTCTTGCTACTAATGCAAATATAGAATAGAGCATTATTTTTATCTAACTATTATATCGCTGAAGAGAATTATTACTTTATAAATTACAAGATTACAGTATGTTTAAGTGTACTAATGTGATTTTTTACACTTTTATAACAAGATGAAAATTAATAAATCAGATATGACCATGAAAACAGAATCCAAAATGCTTGGTTTAATTTTTCAAACCGCAAAAGTGCTCCAAGTCGAGGCTATCGCCATGTCTGGTTCACGGACAAATCCAAAAGCTCCAAAAGATGAGTTTCAAGATTATGATGTTGTTTATGTCGTGGACGACTTAGATAATCTGACGAGTAATCTTGCTTGGTTGGACCAGTTTGGAACACGTATCATTGAGCAGCATAATATCCTTGGCAACCGTCGTCTCTACCTCATGCTCTTTGAAGATGGCAATCGGATTGATTTGACTCTATGTCCTAAAGAGTATATCAAGGAGTGGGTAGAAAGCGAAGCGGATTTCACGGTGCTAGAGGACACTAAGGGTTTGTTTGCCCCTTATTCACCAAGTCCTCAACGTTACTGGACAAGTCCAGCTAGTCAGACAGATTTTGAAAAAGCCTGCAATGAATTTTGGTGGGTGTCAGCCTACGTAGTCAAAGGAATCTGTCGCAAGCAACTACTCTACGCTACTGACCATCTCTATGGGATTTGTCACCAAGAACTCCTGAAGGTCTTAGCCTGGCAGGTAGCAAGTGATAAGGGGACTGTCGATATTGGCAAGAACTATAAATATCTCTTTAACTATTTACCTACTGAGAAAGAGAAGGAATTCTTAAATCTGCTTGATTTCTCCAGTTTAGAAAAAATCACTCAGTCTTTATTTGCAACAATGAAACATTTCCACCAAGAAGCTCAATACCTTGCTAACAAGATGGGCCTTGACTATGATAAGGAAGTGGCAGAGAGGATGATTAAGTATGCTGAGGAGAGACTTTCAAATCACTAACTAAAAAAAATATATAATTTAAAAGATTAAACTACAGAAAGGATCGTTTGGTTATATATAGTAACTGAACACGAGACTAATTTCTGTAAATTATCCCTTATTCTATAAAAACCTACTCTACATTCTTTGAAAGGAGTTGAACATGCCCTAAATACTGTGTGAAAAAGATAAATTTCCTTTGTATTTTACGGGCTCTGTATCCTATATGAGTAATATCCAAAACATGTCCCTTGAGGACATCATGGGAGAGCGCTTTGGTCGCTACTCCAAATACATCATTCAAGACCGGGCTTTGCCAGATATTCGTGATGGATTGAAGCCGGTTCAGCGTCGCATTCTTTATTCGATGAATAAGGATGGCAATACTTTTGACAAGAGCTACCGTAAGTCTGCCAAGTCTGTCGGGAACATCATGGGGAATTTCCACCCACACGGTGATTCTTCCATCTATGATGCCATGGTCCGTATGTCTCAGGACTGGAAAAATCGTGAGATTTTGGTTGAAATGCACGGTAATAACGGTTCTATGGACGGAGATCCGCCTGCGGCGATGCGTTATACCGAGGCTCGTTTGTCTGAGATTGCTGGTTATCTTCTTCAAGATATCGAGAAAAAGACAGTTCCTTTTGCATGGAACTTTGATGATACCGAGAAAGAACCGACAGTCCTGCCAGCAGCCTTTCCAAACCTTTTGGTCAATGGTTCTACTGGGATTTCGGCTGGTTATGCCACTGACATTCCGCCGCATAATTTGGCTGAAGTCATTGATGCCGCAGTTTACATGATTGATCACCCAACAGCCAAGGTGGACAAACTCATGGAATTCTTGCCTGGACCAGACTTCCCTACAGGAGCTATCATCCAAGGGCGTGACGAAATCAAGAAGGCCTATGAAACTGGGAAAGGGCGCGTGGTCGTTCGCTCTAAAACTGAGATTGAAAAGTTAAAAGGTGGCAAGGAACAAATCGTTATCACTGAGATTCCTTATGAAATCAATAAGGCTAATCTAGTCAAGAAAATCGATGATGTTCGTGTCAATAACAAGGTGGCAGGTATTGCTGAAATTCGTGATGAGTCTGACCGTGACGGTCTTCGTATCGCTATTGAGCTCAAGAAAGACGCTAATACCGAGCTCGTACTCAACTATCTCTTCAAATACACTGACCTACAAATCAATTACAACTTTAACATGGTGGCGATTGACAATTTCACACCTCGTCAGGTTGGAATTGTCCCAATCTTGTCTAGCTACATTGCCCACCGTCGTGAAGTGATTTTGGCACGTTCCCGTTTTGATAAGGAAAAGGCTGAGAAACGTCTCCATATCGTTGAAGGTTTGATTCGCGTGATTTCGATTTTGGACGAAGTCATTGCCCTTATTCGTGCTTCTGAAAACAAGGCTGACGCCAAAGAAAATCTCAAGGTCAGCTATGATTTTACAGAAGAGCAAGCCGAAGCTATCGTTACCTTGCAACTTTACCGTTTGACCAATACAGATGTGGTTGTCTTGCAGGAAGAAGAAGCAGAACTTCGTGAAAAAATTGCCATGCTTGCGGCTATCATCGGTGATGAACGAACTATGTACAATCTCATGAAGAAAGAACTCCGTGAGGTCAAGAAGAAATTTGCGACACCACGTTTTAGTACTTTGGAAGATACAGCAAAAGTAATCGAGATTGATACAGCCAGCCTCATCGCAGAGGAAGATACCTATGTCAGCGTGACCAAGGCAGGTTATATCAAACGCACTAGCCCACGTTCCTTTGCAGCATCCACTCTGGAAGAAATTGGCAAACGTGATGATGATCGTTTAATCTTTGTTCAATCTGCCAAGACAACGCAACACCTCTTGATGTTCACAACTCTTGGAAATGTCATCTATCGACCAATCCATGAATTAGCAGATATTCGCTGGAAAGATATCGGAGAGCATCTGAGCCAGACCATTACAAACTTTGAAACTAACGAAGAAATTCTCTATGCAGAAGTTGTGGATCAGTTTGATGATGCGACAACCTACTTTGCAGCAACTCGCCTCGGTCAAATCAAGCGTGTAGAACGCAAAGAATTCTCTCCATGGCGGACCTACAAGTCTAAGTCTGTCAAGTATGCTAAGCTCAAAGACGAGACAGACCAGATTATAGCGGTGGCTCCAATTAAACTGGATGATGTACTCTTGATTAGCCAAAACGGTTATTCCCTTCGTTTCAATATCGAAGAGGTTCCGGTTGTTGGTGCCAAGGCTGCAGGCGTCAAGGCTATGAACCTGAAAACAGATGATGCGCTTCAGGCTGCCTTCATCTGTAATACCTCATCCTTCTACCTCTTGACCCAACGTGGTAGCTTAAAACGCGTCTCCATTGAGGAAATTCCAGCGACCAGCCGTGCCAAACGAGGCCTACAAGTCTTGCGTGAGTTGAAAAACAAACCGCACCGTGTCTTCTTGGCTGGAGCAGTTGCAGAGCGAGGATTCGTTGGTGATCTCTTTAGTACAGAAATGGAAGAAAACGACCAAACGCTGCTTGTCCAATCTAACAAGGGAACAATCTATGAGAGTCGCTTGCAAGACTTGAACCTGTCAGAACGCACTAGCAATGGAAGTTTTATCTCAGATACCATTTCAGATGAGGAAGTTTTCGATGCTTACCTCAAAGAAGTCTTTAAAGGGGACAAAACAAATTCGTAAAAAGAATCAGTCCAGAGGGCTGATTTCTTTATGTTGAAAAAATTTTCAGAAAATTACAAACAATACTTGAAATTTTACTAGAAAAGTGTAGAATAGAACACATAGTTTGAATAGTATAAAGGAGAAACACATGACAGTTGCAATTGATTGGGAAAACCTTGGATTTTCTTATATGAAATTACCTTATCGCTATATCGCTCATTACAAGAATGGTCAATGGGATAAAGGAGAATTGACAGAGGATGCGACCTTGCATATTTCAGAGTCTTCTCCAAGTCTCCACTATGGACAGCAAGCATTTGAAGGTTTGAAGGCCTATCGTACGAAGGATGGTAGTATTCAACTTTTCCGTCCTGATGAAAATGCCAAGCGTCTGCAACGTACCTGTGACCGCCTCTTGATGCCTCAAGTTCCAACAGAAATGTTTGTAGAAGCTTGTAAAGCAGTTGTCCGCGCAAATGAAGAATACGTCCCACCATATGGAACAGGTGGAACCCTTTATCTTCGTCCTCTCTTGATTGGTGTCGGAGATATCATCGGGGTAAAACCAGCAGAAGAGTACATTTTCACTATCTTTGCTATGCCAGTTGGAAATTACTTTAAAGGTGGTTTGGTTCCAACTAACTTCTTGATTCAGGATGAATACGACCGTGCAGCTCCACATGGTACGGGTGCGGCTAAGGTTGGAGGAAACTATGCTGCGAGTCTTTTGCCAGGGAAGTTGGCCAAATCACGCCATTTCTCAGATGTTATCTACCTAGACCCATCTACACATACAAAGATTGAGGAAGTCGGTTCAGCTAACTTCTTTGGAATCACGGCAGACAATGAATTTGTTACGCCATTGAGTCCATCCATCTTGCCATCTATTACCAAGTACTCTTTGCTTTACTTGGCAGAACACCGCTTGGGCTTAACACCGATTGAAGGTGATGTCCCAATCGATAATTTGGATCGTTTTGTAGAGGCAGGAGCTTGTGGTACTGCAGCGGTCATTTCGCCAATTGGAGGTATCCAACATGGCGATGATTTCCATGTTTTCTATAGTGAAACAGAAGTAGGTCCTGTTACACGTAAACTCTATGATGAATTGACGGGTATCCAATTTGGTGATGTGGAAGCACCAGAGGGATGGATTGTCAAAGTGGATTAAAAGACACGAAGCAAAGAGAAACTCCATAGCAGTTGTAATGGCTGAAATGGAGTTTTTTCTTGCTAGTTTGAGCTTTTTCTTGTACAATAGAAAAAGTGAAAAGAGGTACAGTATGAGTAAAAAAGATAAGAAAATTGAAATTCAATTAACAGATGCTAAAGTGACTGTTGGAAAAGACAGTTATGAAGGATACGTTTTGACAATCGGGAAAAAGGTCATTGGCGAAATTGCCGAATTAGATAACCAATTTGCCATCATAAAGAATGGAAATGTCGATAGTTTTTATAAAAAACTTGAAAAAGCTGTGGAAATTTTGATTGAAAACTATAATTTGACAAAATAATACTTGTTTTATTGAAAATTTCATGATATAATAGTCTTCGTTGAACATTGGAGAGATAGCGAAGAGGCTAAACGCGGCGGACTGTAAATCCGCTCCTTCGGGTTCGGGGGTTCGAATCCCTCTCTCTCCATTCATCATTGGGGTATAGCCAAGCGGTAAGGCAAGGGACTTTGACTCCCTCATGCGTTGGTTCGAATCCAGCTACCCCAGTTCTTAGGTAATGAATTCAAGATAAAAAGAAAAATATCTTAGGGTATTTTATTTTTATAATTGAAAGACGTGAACGATATGAACATGTCCTTGCGGGTGCTTAGGAAAAAAATTATAAGTATGTCAAGTTTGGAAAGACTTGATTGTTGGAGGATTTTTTAGATGAACGAATTTGAAGATTTGCTAAATAGCGTTAGCCAAGTTGAGCCTGGTGATGTTGTTAGTGCTGAAGTATTGACAGTTGATGCGACTCAAGCTAACGTTGCAATCTCTGGGACTGGTGTTGAAGGTGTCTTGACTCTTCGCGAATTGACAAACGATCGCGATGCAGATATCAATGACTTTGTGAAAGTAGGAGAAGTATTGGATGTTCTTGTACTTCGTCAAGTAGTTGGTAAAGATACTGATACAGTTACATACCTTGTATCTAAAAAACGCCTTGAAGCTCGCAAAGCATGGGACAAACTTGTAGGACGCGAAGAAGAAGTTGTTACTGTTAAAGGAACTCGTGCCGTTAAAGGTGGACTTTCAGTAGAATTTGAAGGTGTTCGTGGATTCATCCCAGCTTCAATGTTGGATACTCGTTTCGTACGTAACACTGAGCGTTTCGTAGGTCAAGAATTTGATGCTAAAATCAAAGAAGTTGATCCTAAAGAAAACCGCTTCATCCTTTCACGTCGTGAAGTTGTTGAAGCAGCTACTGCAGCAGCTCGTGCTGAAGTATTCAGTAAATTAGCTGTTGGTGATGTCGTAACTGGTAAAGTTGCTCGTATCACTAGTTTCGGTGCTTTCATCGACCTTGGTGGTGTCGACGGATTGGTTCACTTGACTGAATTGTCACACGAACGTAACGTATCACCTAAATCAGTTGTAACTGTTGGTGAAGAAATCGAGGTTAAAATCCTTGATCTTAACGAAGAAGAAGGACGCGTATCACTTTCACTTAAAGCAACAACACCTGGACCATGGGATGGTGTTGAGCAAAAATTGGCTAAAGGTGATGTAGTAGAAGGAACAGTTAAACGTTTGACTGATTTCGGTGCATTTGTTGAAGTGTTGCCAGGTATCGATGGACTTGTTCACGTATCACAAATTTCACACAAACGTATCGAAAATCCAAAAGAAGCTCTTACTGTTGGTCAAGAAGTTACTGTTAAAGTACTTGATGTTAACGCTGATGCAGAACGTGTATCACTTTCTATCAAAGCTCTTGAAGAGCGTCCAGCTCAAGAAGAAGGACAAAAAGAAGAAAAACGTGCTGCTCGTCCACGTCGTCCAAAACGTCAAGAAAAACGTGATTTCGAACTTCCAGAAACACAAACAGGATTCTCAATGGCTGACTTGTTCGGTGATATCGAACTTTAATCAAATTGATAATCACAAAATCCTTTGTTTAAAACAAGGGATTTTTCTTTTGTCTCTTTCTCATTTTTGATATAATAGTTCTATGTTAGATTCAGAAAAACAATCACAATATCAATTGTTAAATGAGGAACTCTCTTATTTACTTGAAGGTGAGAGCAATGTTCTTGCCAATCTTTCGAATGCTAGTGCCCTCCTAAAATCTCGCTTTCCGAATACTGTATTTGCAGGGTTTTATCTGTTTGATGGTAGCGAGTTGGTTTTAGGGCCTTTTCAGGGTGGTGTTTCTTGTATTCGCATTCCGCTTGGAAAAGGCGTGTGTGGAGAAGCTGCTGAGTTTCAAGAGACTGTTTTGGTTGGCGATGTGAGCACCTATCCAAACTACATTTCTTGTGATAGTATGGCCAAGAGTGAACTCGTGGTTCCCATGCTCAAGAATGGTCGATTGCTGGGTGTCTTAGACTTGGATTCTTCACTTATTGATGATTACAATGCCATTGACCGTGATTACTTGGAACAATTTGTCGCTATTTTGCTTGATAAGACAGAATGGGACTTTACGATGTTTGAGGAGAAAGCCTAATGTATCAAGCACTTTATCGAAAATATAGAAGCCAGACTTTTTCACAACTGGTAGGTCAAGAGGTTGTGGCTAAAACCCTAAAACAAGCAGTTGAGCAGGAAAAGATTAGTCACGCTTATCTTTTCTCGGGCCCTCGTGGAACTGGGAAAACCAGTGTAGCCAAGATTTTTGCCAAGGCTATGAACTGTCCAAACCAGGTAGACGGAGAACCATGTAATAACTGTTATATCTGTCAGGCAGTGACAGAAGGTAGCCTAGAAGATGTTATCGAAATGGATGCGGCTTCGAATAACGGAGTCGATGAGATCCGTGAAATTCGTGATAAATCTACTTACGCTCCTAGTTTAGCACGGTATAAGGTCTATATCATAGACGAGGTTCATATGTTGTCTACAGGAGCTTTTAATGCGCTTTTGAAGACCCTTGAAGAACCAACTCAGAATGTTGTCTTTATCTTGGCGACTACCGAATTGCACAAAATTCCAGCAACTATTTTATCGCGTGTCCAACGTTTTGAGTTTAAATCGATTCGAACTCAAGATATCACGGCACATATTCATCATATTTTAGAAAAAGAAAATATTAGTTCTGAACCAGAGGCTGTGGAAATCATTGCTAGACGGGCTGAAGGTGGGATGCGGGATGCCTTGTCTATTCTGGACCAAGCTTTGAGTTTGACGCAAGGGAATGCTTTAACCACAGCTATCTCTGAGGAGATTACAGGTACCATTAGTCTATCAGCACTTGATAACTATGTAGCTGCCTTGTCTCAGCAGGATGTTTCAAAAGCGCTTGATTCTCTGAATATTTTATTTGAAAATGGCAAGAGCATGACTCGTTTTGTGACGGATCTCTTGCAGTATTTGCGTGATTTACTGGTCGTCCAGACGGGTGGCGAAAATACTCATCATAGTCCAGTTTTTATGGACAATCTAGCTTTATCACAGGAAAGCCTCTTTGAAATGATTCGAATAGCGACTGTGAGCTTGGCAGATATGAAAGCAAGCCTGCAACCTAAGATTTATGCTGAGATGATGACCATTCGTTTAGCTGAGATTAAGCCTGAATCAGTGCTTTCAGAAACTGTCGAAAGTGAAATTTCTGCACTGAGACAGGAAGTAGTTCGTCTCAAACAAGAACTTGCTAATGTTGGAACAGCTCCTAAACAAGTGGTGCCAGTCCCTAGCCGTCCAGCCACTTCCAAGACAGTCTATCGAGTGGATCGCAACAAAGTTCAGGCTATCCTGCAAGAAGCTGTCGAAAATCCTGATTTGGCACGGCAAAACTTGATCCGCCTCCAAAATGCATGGGGAGAAGTGATCGAAAGCTTAGCTGGTCCGGATAAGGCTCTGCTTGTTGGTTCTCAACCAGTTGCGGCCAATGAACATCATGCTATTTTAGCCTTTGAGTCTAATTTCAATGCAGGGCAAACTATGAGACGGGATAATCTTAACACCATGTTTGGCAACATCCTCAGTCAGGCAGCAGGTTTTTCACCTGAGATTTTAGCCATTTCCATGGAGGAATGGAAAGAGGTTCGAGCAGCATTTTCAGCTAAAAACAAGTCTTCTCAAACCAATCAAGAGGTGGAAGAAGAGAGTTTGATTCCAGAAGGATTTGAATTTTTGGCTGATAAAGTGAAGGTAGAGGAAGACTAAAGAAAGATTTCATGATACAATAAGTTTATGAATAGACAACAATTTATTATGATAGCGTTATTTACGGCTGCTGAGACTTATTTTTTCAATGAAGCCTGGATGACCGGGCGTTATTTCATGGCAGCCTTTTGGGCCATTCTACTCTTTCGAAATTTTAGGTTAAGTTACGTGATAGGAAAAATTGTAGACACCATTGATCAGCACCTAAATCGCAAGGACTAGCTCCAAGCTTCTAGACAAAATCAAAGCCTTTTAGGCTTTTTTTTGTTATACTAGTAGAGTATATTTATGGACCTTTTCTTGTATTTTTAGAGAAATGTAAGTGATTTCGCTAAGGATAAGGGAAGTAGGCCTGAAAAAGAAAGGAATTATCATGTCAGTATTAGAGATCAAAGATCTTCACGTTGAGATTGAAGGAAAAGAAATTTTGAAAGGAGTCAATCTGACTCTGAAAACAGGAGAAATCGCCGCTATCATGGGACCAAATGGTACTGGTAAATCAACTCTTTCTGCCGCTATCATGGGAAATCCAAACTATGAAGTTACCAAAGGTGAGGTCTTGTTTGATGGCGTAAACATCCTTGAGTTGGAAGTGGACGAACGCGCGCGTATGGGACTTTTCCTTGCTATGCAATACCCATCAGAAATTCCTGGAATTACTAACGCTGAGTTTCTTCGTGCAGCCATGAATGCTGGTAAAGAAGATGACGAGAAGATTTCAATTCGTGAGTTCATCACTAAACTAGACGAGAAAATGGAATTGCTCAACATGAAAGAAGAAATGGCAGAGCGCTACCTCAACGAAGGTTTCTCTGGTGGAGAGAAAAAACGCAATGAAATTCTTCAACTCTTGATGTTGGAACCAACTTTTGCCCTTTTGGATGAGATTGACTCAGGTCTCGATATTGACGCCCTTAAAGTTGTATCTAAAGGTGTGAATGCCATGCGTAGCGAAGGTTTTGGTGCTATGATTATCACTCACTACCAACGTCTTTTGAACTATATCACGCCAGACGTGGTACATGTGATGATGGAAGGTCGTGTTGTCCTTTCTGGTGGTCCGGAATTGGCTGCGCGTTTGGAACGTGAAGGATACGCAAAACTAGCTGAAGAACTTGGCTACGACTACAAGGAAGAATTGTAATTCCCTCGTATCTTTTAGGAGAAGTAAATGACTAAAGAAACTATTAAACTTTTTTCAGAAATGCACGCTGAACCAAGATGGTTGTCAGACCTCCGTCAAAAAGCTTTTGATAAGATTGAGAGTTTGGAATTACCAGTCATTGAGCGTGTCAAATTTCACCGTTGGAATCTGGGAGATGGTACCATCACAGAAAGTGAACCGTCAGCAAATGTTCCTGACTTCACTGCTTTAGATAACCACTTGAAGTTGGTGCAAGTAGGAACGCAGACTGTTTTTGAACAAACTCCAGTTGAATTGGCTGAACAAGGAGTAGTCTTTACAGACTTCCACTCAGCTTTAGAAGAAATTCCAGAACTTATCGAGGAATCCTTCATGTCATCAGTTAAGTATGATGACGACAAGTTGGCAGCCTACCATACAGCTTACTTTAACAGTGGTGCTGTACTCTATATTCCTGATAACGTAGAAATCACAGAGCCAATTGAAGGAATTTTCTACCAAGACAGCGATAGCGATGTGCCATTTAACAAGCATATCCTTATCATTGCTGGTAAAAACTCTAAGATTAGTTACTTAGAACGTTTAGAGTCACGTGGTGAAGGTAGTGCTAAGGCAACTGCAAATATTACAGTAGAAGTGATTGCACGTTCTGGTGCGCAAGTGAAGTTTGCGGCTATTGACCGTCTAGGTGAAAATGTCACTGCTTACATTAGCCGTCGTGGTAAACTAGGCAACGATGCAGGCATTGACTGGGCAATTGGTGTCATGAACGAAGGAAATGTTGTTGCGGACTTTGATAGCGATTTGATTGGGAATGGTAGCCATGCTGACCTTAAAGCCGTAGCTCTTTCAAGTGGCCGTCAAGTACAAGGGATTGATACGCGAGTGACTAACTATGGTTGCAACTCAATCGGAAATATCCTCCAACATGGGGTTATCCTTGAAAAAGCAACCTTGACCTTCAATGGTATTGGCCACATCATCAAGGGTGCTAAGGGAGCGGATGCGCAACAAGAGAGTCGTGTTCTCATGCTTTCAGATCAGGCTCGTTCAGATGCCAACCCAATTCTTTTGATTGATGAAAATGACGTAACTGCAGGTCACGCGGCCTCTATCGGTCAGGTGGATCCAGAAGATATGTACTACCTCATGAGCCGTGGCTTGGATAAGGCAACTGCAGAACGCTTGGTTGTTCGTGGTTTCCTTGGATCTGTTATCGTTGAGATTCCAGTCAAAGAAGTTCGTGATGAAATGATTGCAACTATCGAAGAAAAATTGTCAAAACGCTAAGGGGAAGCCTATGTTAGATGTAGAAGCGATTCGCAAGGATTTTCCCATTTTAGACCAGATTGTCAACGATGAACCTCTGGTCTATCTGGACAATGCTGCGACGACACAAAAACCATTAGCAGTTCTGGAAGCAATCAACCGCTACTATAAGCAGGACAATGCCAATGTTCACCGTGGGGTTCATACTTTGGCAGAGCGTGCGACAGCTTCTTATGAAGCTGCTCGTGAAACCATTGGTAAGTTTATCAATGCAAGCTCTACAAAGGAAGTACTTTTTACCAGAGGAACGACAACCAGCCTTAACTGGGTGGCACGCTTTGCTGAGGAAATCCTGACTGAGGGAGATCAAGTTTTGATCTCTGTCATGGAACACCATTCCAATATCATTCCTTGGCAGGAGGCCTGTCGCAAGACTGGGGCAGAGCTTGTCTATGTTTATCTCAAGCATGGAGCTCTGGATATGGATGACTTGCGAGCTAAATTGACTGATAAAGTCAAGTTTGTCTCCCTAGCTCACGCCTCCAATGTTCTTGGTGTAGTCAATCCGATAAAGGAAATCACGCAATTAGCCCACCAAGTTGGAGCTATCATGGTGGTGGATGGTGCTCAGTCTACGCCCCATATGAAGATTGATGTCCAGGACTTGGATGTGGACTTCTTTGCCTTTTCGGGTCACAAGATGGCTGGCCCGACTGGTATCGGTGTTCTTTATGGTAAAGAAAAGTATCTGGAACAAATGTCACCTCTTGAATTTGGTGGCGAGATGATTGATTTTGTCTATGAACAATCTGCTAGTTGGAAGGAATTGCCTTGGAAATTTGAGGCTGGAACGCCAAATATGGCAGGTGCTATCGGACTTGCTGCAGCAGTGGATTATCTGGAAAAGATTGGTATGGATGCCGTTGAAGCTCATGAACAGGAATTGATTGCATATGTCTTTCCAAAATTGCAGGCAATTGAGGGATTGACTATTTATGGTTCGCAGGACTTGGCTCAACGTTCAGGTGTCATTGCCTTTAACTTAGGTGATCTTCATCCCCACGATCTTGCGACGGCTCTGGATTATGAAGGAGTAGCAGTTCGAGCCGGTCACCATTGCGCCCAACCTTTGCTTCAGTATTTGGAAGTCCCAGCAACAGCTCGTGTAAGTTTTTATATCTACAATACCAAGGCAGATTGCGACAAGCTAGTCGATGCCCTACAAAAGACAAAGGAGTTTTTCAATGGCACTTTCTAAACTAGATAGCCTTTATATGGCAGTGGTGGCAGACCATTCGAAAAATCCCCATCACCAAGGGAAGCTGGAAGATGCTGAGCAAATTAGCCTCAATAATCCAACCTGTGGGGATGTTATCAACCTCTCTGTCAAGTTTGATGCAGAGGACCGTTTGGAAGATATTGCTTTTCTAAATTCAGGATGCACGATTTCAACTGCTTCTGCTAGTATGATGACAGATGCCGTTTTAGGAAAAACCAAGCAAGAAATTTTAGAACTTGCAACCATCTTTTCTGAAATGGTTCAAGGTCAAAAGGATGACCGTCAAGACCAACTAGGTGATGCAGCTTTCTTATCAGGTGTTGCCAAATTCCCTCAACGAATCAAGTGTGCAACTCTAGCTTGGAATGCACTTAAGAAAACAATTGAAGATCAAGAAAAACAGTAAGACAAGTTTCTTTTGTCTTATGAATCAGTAGAAATGAAGAATGAAAGAAAGGATATTATGGCTGAAGAAAGAGTAGAACCAAAACCAATTGACCTTGGTGAATATAAATTTGGTTTCCATGATGATGTAGAGCCTGTCCTATCGACAGGAAAAGGATTGAACGAAGAAGTCATTCGCGAATTATCAGCTGCTAAGGGAGAACCTGAGTGGATGTTAGAATTCCGTTTGAAGTCTTATGAAACCTTCAAAAAAATGCCTATGCAAACCTGGGGAGCAGACTTGTCAGAGATTGACTTTGATGACTTGATCTACTACCAAAAACCATCTGATAAACCAGCCCGTTCTTGGGATGATGTACCTGAAAAGATTAAAGAAACCTTTGAACGTATCGGAATTCCAGAAGCTGAACGTGCTTATCTAGCAGGAGCTTCTGCCCAGTATGAGTCAGAAGTGGTTTACCATAACATGAAGGAAGAGTTCCAGAAATTGGGTATTATCTTTACAGATACGGATTCTGCCCTCAAGGAATACCCAGACTTGTTTAAACAATACTTTGCGAAGTTGGTACCACCGACTGATAACAAGTTGGCGGCCCTCAACTCAGCAGTATGGTCGGGTGGAACCTTTATCTACGTGCCAAAAGGTGTCAAGGTAGATATTCCACTTCAAACCTACTTCCGTATCAATAACGAAAATACAGGTCAGTTCGAACGTACTTTAATTATCGTTGATGAGGGAGCAAGCGTCCACTACGTAGAAGGATGTACAGCACCAACTTATTCTAGCAACAGCTTGCACGCTGCCATTGTAGAAATTTTCGCTTTAGACGGAGCTTATATGCGTTATACAACCATCCAAAACTGGTCTGATAATGTCTATAACTTGGTAACAAAACGTGCCAAAGCCTTGAAAGATGCGACTGTTGAGTGGATCGATGGTAACTTGGGTGCCAAAACAACCATGAAATACCCATCTGTTTACCTGGATGGAGAAGGGGCGCGTGGTACGATGCTCTCTATTGCCTTTGCCAATGCAGGGCAACACCAAGATACGGGTGCCAAGATGATCCACAACGCTCCACACACAAGCTCCTCTATCGTGTCTAAATCCATCGCTAAAGGCGGAGGAAAGGTGGACTACCGTGGACAAGTAACCTTTAACAAGAACTCTAAGAAATCTGTTTCTCACATCGAGTGTGATACCATTATCATGGATGACTTATCAGCGTCAGATACCATTCCATTTAATGAAATTCACAACTCGCAAGTTGCATTAGAGCACGAAGCCAAGGTATCTAAGATTTCAGAAGAACAATTGTATTACCTCATGAGCCGTGGATTGTCAGAATCTGAGGCAACCGAGATGATTGTCATGGGATTTGTCGAACCCTTCACCAAAGAACTTCCAATGGAATACGCGGTTGAGCTGAACCGCTTGATTAGCTATGAAATGGAAGGTTCAGTCGGATAAGAATATGCAAAATCTGAACAGGAATCCTTTCTGTTCAGAATTTTTTTCAAAAAAGAACCTAATAAATATTCACAAAAATGCTTTTATATGGTAAAATAAAACAATTACATTTAGTGGAGATGGAGTATGAATATTTTTAGAACCAAGGATGTTAGTCTGAGACAGACAGAGATGCGTCGCCATTTGAAATTGTGGGATTTGATTCTATTGGGGATTGGTGCCATGGTAGGGACGGGGATTTTCACCATTACAGGAACTGCAGCAGCAACACTTGCCGGTCCATCACTAGTGGTTTCCATCGTGATTTCTGCCCTGTGTGTTTCTCTATCAGCTCTCTTTTTTGCAGAATTTGCCTCTCGTGTACCTGCAACTGGGGGTGCTTATAGTTATCTCTATGCGATTTTGGGAGAATTGCCAGCCTGGATTGCTGGCTGGTTGACCATCATGGAATTCATGACGGCTGTTTCAGGTGTGGCGTCTGGCTGGGCAGCTTACTTTAAGGGCTTACTCAGTGATTATGGTATTTCCATGCCCCAAGCCTTGAATGGAACCTTTAATCCTGAACAGGGGGCCTATATCGATCTTCTGCCTATTTTAGTGCTGACCTTGGTAACAGGATTGGTTTTATTAAATTCCAAGGCAGCCTTACGCTTTAATTCGCTTCTAGTAATCTTGAAATTCTCAGCTCTCGCCTTATTTATCCTAGTTGGTATTTGGTACATCAAGCCTGAAAATTGGACGAATTTTGCTCCATTTGGTTTTGGTCAACTATATGGTGGAAGTACTGGGATTATGGCGGGTGCATCTTTGATGTTCTTTGGATTTCTCGGATTTGAGTCTATTTCCATGGCAGTTGATGAAATTCAAAGCCCGCAAAAAAATATTCCTCGCGGAATTGTCCTTTCTCTGACAATCGTCACCATTCTCTATGCCTTGGTAACCTTAGTATTGACAGGGATTGTTCACTACAGTAAGCTCAATGTGGACGATGCAGTAGCATTTTCATTACGGAGTATTGGTATCGGTTGGGCAGCCAATTATGTTTCGCTCGTAGCCATTCTTACCCTGATAACGGTATGTATTTCCATGACTTATGCTTTGTCTCGGATGATTTATAGCTTAGCACGTGATGGACTTTTACCTCGAAGCTTTAAACAACTAAGTAAAACTAGCCGAGTTCCTAAAAATGCGACCCTCTTAACAGGAGTTGTTTCAGCCCTTGCTGCAGGAGTGTTTCCTCTAGCCAGTATTGCAGCCTTCTTAAATATCTGTACCTTAGCTTATCTCATTTTGCTAGCCTACGGAATAATAAAACTCAGAAAAGATAAGGGGATGCCAAAAAAAGGAGAGTTTAAAACTCCTTTGGTGCCACTTTTGCCAATCCTTTCCATCCTTATCTGTGTTTCCTTTATGCTTCAATATAGTCTAGATACCTGGATTGCCTTTAGCATTGCTCTTGTAGTTGGTCTAATCATCTACTTTACTTACGGTTACCATCATTCAACCCTCACAGAAGAAAAATAAAAGCTGGGAAATCCCAGCTTTTTAATCTTTCACATAAGTAAAGCCTTCACCCAGAATTTCATGGGCTTCTGTGATGGTGATAAAGGCTTGAGGATCGACTTGGTGAATCATATCCTTCATTTTGACGATTTCGTTCCGACCGACGATACAGTAAATAATTTTTAAATCTTTCTTACTGTAATAACCTTGACCAGATATAAAGGTCACACCGCGTCCAAGCTCCTCATTAATCTTATCAGCCAGTTGGTCAGGATATTGAGTAATAATCATAAATCCTTTACCAGCGTATCCCCCTTCACCAATCAGGTCAATAACGCGAGCGATGATGAAGTCAAACAAGAGAGTATAGGTCACAAGACGGAGATCTTGAAAAATAAGCAGAATTAACATTAAAATGAAAAAGTCAATTCCAAAAAGCAATTTCCCAATCGAAAGATTGGTGTACTTGTTGAGGATACGGGCAACGATATCAGAACCACCAGTGGTTCCACCAGCATTAAAGATAATTCCTAAACCAACTCCCAGTAAAACCCCTGAGACTAAAGCAACGATGATGAGGTCTCCTTGTAAATCAAACTGCAAGGGGATACGCTCAAAGATTGCGAGCCAAATAGAGAGAGAAATAGAACCCAGAAGGCTGGAGTAGAGGGTCTTGGAACCAAATATCTTCCAAGCCAAAATAAATAAAGGAATATTGATTAAGAGATTCATCAATGAGACAGGGATTTTAAAAAGATAGTAGGTAATCAAGGTGATACCTGTCGCCCCTCCCTCAAATAGATGATAAGGAACAACAAAGTAGGTGAGACCAAAGGCATAGATAGCTGCTCCAAATATAATCGTAATAATCGGTTGAACTTTTCGAATCATAGCTGTTCCTCGCTTTTCTATAGATAGATTATACCAAAAATTCAGTTTTTTTAATTGAATTACTTATGATTTTTTATCATTTTTTTGATATAATAAGAGTGAAAAATCCCAATCCTATTGAGAAGAATAGAAAGATTGAACTTATGACACAAGTAAAAATTGTAACGGACTCTTCTGTTACTATCGAACCAGAAGTAGTTAAAGAATTAAATATCACTATTGTCCCCTTATCAGTTATGATTGATGGCGTACTCTACTCAGATGCTGATCTAAAAGAGGGGGAATTCCTTCATCTCATGCAACAAAGCAAGAATCTCCCTAAAACGAGTCAACCTCCAGTAGGAGTGTTTGCTGAAGTCTTTGAAGAGCTGGGAAAAGATGGCAGTCAGGTTGTTGCTATTCATATGTCTCATGCCTTGTCTGGAACGGTTGAAGCTGCTCGCCAAGGCGCAAGTCTCTCAAGTTCTGATGTGACGGTTATTGATAGTTCCTTTACAGATCAGGCTATGAAGTTTCAAGTTGTTGAAGCTGCAAAACTTGCTAAAGAGGGTAAAGATTTAGAAACTATTCTAGCACATATAGAAGAAGTGAAGAATCACACAGAGCTTTATATCGGTGTTTCGACTCTAGAAAACCTAGTGAAAGGTGGGCGTATTGGACGTGTGACGGGACTATTAAGCTCACTATTAAATATTCGTGTAGTGATGCAGATGAAAAACCACGAACTTCAACCAATCGTCAAAGGACGTGGAGCGAAAACTTTCAAAAAGTGGCTTGAGGAATTAACCAATACTCTTTCCCAAAAATCAGTTGCAGAAATTGGAATTTCCTATGCTGGAACGAATGAATGGGCAAATGAGATGAAGAGTTTATTGCAAGCCTATGTTGAGAAACCAATCTCTGTACTGGAAACTGGCTCTATTATTCAAACTCATACTGGAGAGAATGCTTGGGCAATTCTAATCCGCTATAATTCCTAAAAAATAGAGAAAAATGTTTGAAATGGCGTTTTTGACTTGACCTATGGGCAATTTTAGGATATGATTATATTTGTTAATCAGAAATTATTTGGAGGATTTGTTAACATGGCAAACAAACAAGATTTGATCGCTAAAGTGGCAGAAGCTACAGAATTGACTAAGAAAGATTCAGCAGCAGCAGTTGATGCTGTATTTGCAGCAGTAACTGAATACCTTGCAGCTGGTGAAAAAGTTCAATTGATTGGTTTTGGTAACTTTGAAGTTCGTGAACGTGCTGCACGTAAAGGTCGCAACCCACAAACTGGTAAAGAAATCGAAATCGCAGCTTCTAAAGTTCCAGCATTCAAAGCTGGTAAAGCTCTTAAAGACGCTGTTAAATAATGAATTTTCAAAAAGCCTATTGTATCAAGCTTTCTAGCTTGGTCAATAGGCTTTTTTTGTGTATAGGGGGCAAAAAGGGGCCAAAGACGAATATTTCTTCATGATATCTACCACTGTTGATTTCATTTCTTTAGTTATATATGTATAAATTTAGGTGTTTTTCAACTGAGTCTTTGATATGATATATAACTTCTGAGATAAGTAGTCTTTTGAAAAATAGGGTTTAAGCCTTTACAGTAAAAGAAAAAAGGTTCCCATATTGAACTGCACCCCAAAAGTTAGACAGAAAGAATCTAACTTTTGGGGTGTTTTATTATGAAATTGAGTTATGAAGATAAAGT
>NZ_JATR01000016.1:0-1871 GCF_000526075.1 Streptococcus sp. SR1 | reverse complement strand
AAGCTAAATTAGCAGCTTACCAGACAGAACTAGCTCGCGTTCAGAAAGCAAATGCTGAAGCTAAAGAGGCATATGATAAAGCAGTAAAAGAAAATACTGCAAAAAATACAGCCATTCAAGCTGAAAATGAAGCGATTAAGCAACGTAACGCTGCTGCAAAATCGACTTATGAAGCTGCGATGAAGAAATACGAAGCAGATTTGGCGGAAGTTAAACAAGCGAATGCAGCTAACGAAACAGACTACCAAACTAAGCTAGCAGCTTATCAGACAGAACTAGCTCGCGTTCAAAAAGCAAATGCCGATGCAAAAGCAGCCTATGAAAAGGCTGTTGAAGACAATAAGGCAAAAAATGCAGCGATTAAAGCTGAGAATGAAGAAATCAAGCAACGCAACGCACAAGCTAAGGCTAACTATGAAGCTAAGCTATTAAAGTATCAGTCAGACCTTGCTAAATATCAAAAAGATTTAGCAGATTATCCAAGAAAATTGCAAGAGTATAAAGACGAACAAGCTGCTATAGCGGCTGCCCTTGCAAAACTTGAAAATCATAAAAACGAAGATGGTAACTTGACAGAGCCGTCTGCTCAAAGCTTAGTGTATGATTCAGAGCCAAATGCACAGTTATCATTGACAACAAATGGAAAAATGCTGAAAGCTTCTGCAGTTGATGAGGCCTTTAGTCATGATACAGCTCAATATTCTAAAAAGATTCTTCAGCCTGATAACCTTAATGTTAGTTACCTTCAACAAGCCGATGATGTGACTTCTTCCATGGAACTTTACGGCAATTTCGGGGCTAAGGCTGGTTGGACAACCACTGTCGGCAATAACACAGAGGTAAAATTTGCATCTGTCCTCTTGAAACGCGGTCAAAGCGTGACAGCTACCTATACAAATCTTGAAAAATCTTACTATAATGGTAAAAAGATTTCTAAGGTCGTCTTCAAGTATACACTTGATTCCGATTCAAAATTCAAAAATGTTGACAAGGCTTGGTTAGGTGTCTTTACCGATCCAACTCTAGGTGTCTTTGCTTCAGCCTATACTGGTGTAGCTGAAAAGGACACATCCATCTTTATTAAAAATGAATTCACCTTCTATGATGAAAATGATCAGCCAATTAATTTTGATAACGCCCTTCTTTCTGTAGCCTCACTTAACCGTGAGCACAACTCCATTGAAATGGCCAAGGATTATAGTGGTAAGTTTGTCAAAATCTCTGGCTCATCTATCGGTGAAAAGAATGGCATGATTTATGCTACTAAAACCTTGAACTTTAAACAAGGCGAAGGTGGATCTCGTTGGACCATGTATAAAAATAGTCAACCTGGTTCAGGTTGGGATTCATCAGATGCACCTAACTCTTGGTATGGAGCTGGTGCCATCCGTATGTCTGGTCCAAACAATAGCATAACAGTAGGGGCTATCTCTGCTACTCTAGTAATGCCTGAATCTGAAATGCCAGTTGTTTCTGGAAAAGATAATACCGAAGGTAAAAGACCAAACATTTGGTACTCACTCAATGGTAAGATTCGTGCGGTTAACGTTCCGAAAATTACTAAGGAAAAACCAACTCCACCAGTAGCGCCAACTGAACCACAAGCTCCTACTTATGAAGTGGAAAAACCATTGGAGCCAGCACCGGTAGCACCGACATATGAAAATGAGCCAACTCCACCAGTTAAGACTCCGGATCAACCAGAGCCATCAAAACCAGAAGAGCCAAAATATGAGACGGAGAAGCCATTGGAGCCAGCACCAGTAGCACCAAGCTACGAAAATGAGCCAACACCACCGGTAAAAACTCCAGATCAACCAGAGCCATCAAAACCAGAAGAGCCAAATTATGATCCATTGCCAACTCCGCCG